>JAZLJE010000139.1:0-19141 GCA_045617705.1 Ruminococcus sp. | reverse complement strand
AGGGAAAAGTATCTTGATATAATAAATTACGCCAAGAAGAAAATCCCCGACATTTCTTTGACAAGCGATATCATCGTCGGTTTCCCCGGTGAAACAGAAGAAGACTTCGAAGACACTTTGTCACTTATCAAAGAAGTCGGCTTTACCTCTTTGTTTACTTTCATCTATTCAAAACGAAAGGGAACTCCCGCCGCAAAGATGGACGACCCCATAACTTCCGAAGAAAAGTCCGAGCGCTTTCAAAGACTTCTCGACACACAGGAAAAAATTGCCGCAGAACATTGTAAAAGTTTAGTCGGCAATATCGAAAAAGTCCTTGTCGAAGAAAAAAACAGCAAAGACGACATATTGTCAGCAAGAACTTCCGGCAATATTATTGTCGAAGTCAAAGGGGAAGAGTCCCTTATCGGCACTTTCCAAAAAGCAAAGATAACTAACGCCCGCAATTTTATTTTACAGGGCGAAATAATAAAAGATTAGGAGAATTATTATGGATATTATTAAACTTGCACGAGAATTAGGACACGCTATTCAAAACGAAGAGTTCTATAAAAAACTTGAAACAGCAAAGAAAAATGCAGACGAGGACAAAGAACTCCAAGACCTCATCGGCGAATTTAACTTAAAGCGTATCGCTATCAATAACGAAGCCTGCAAAGAAGAGCGCGACGAAGAAAAACTTTCTAAACTCAACGAAGAAATGCGTTCTTTGTATGCCGAAATTATGTCTAACGAAAATATGATGAACTATAACGAAGCAAAAACAACGCTCGATAACAATGTCCAGCGTGTGCTTATGATTATCACAAAATCCGCCGACGGCGAAGACCCCGACACTGCCGATTTTTCATCTGACTGTACTCACGATTGCAGTACCTGTGGCGGTTGTCACTGATAAAAGTTTAGTTTAGGGTAAGGGGTGATATTGTGGCAGAACTTTCTCCGATGATGAAACAGTATTTCGAGATAAAAGAAGAAAACAAAGACTGTATCCTGTTTTTCCGTCTGGGCGATTTTTACGAAATGTTCTTTGATGATGCAAAACTTGCGTCAAAAGAACTCGAACTGACTCTGACAGGTCGGGATTGCGGTCAAAAAGAGCGTGCTCCGATGTGCGGAGTACCGTTTCATTCTGCCGAAAGTTACATATCACGCCTTGTATCAAAAGGCTATAAAGTTGCCATCTGTGAACAGACCGAAGACCCCGCCCTTGCAAAAGGCTTGGTAAAAAGAGATATTATCCGCGTTATTACCCCCGGTACTGTTATGGAAAGCAGTATGCTCGACGAAAGCACAAACAACTATATTTGCAGTATTTTTTCAGACAAAAATGCCGTCGGTATCTGTTTTTGCGATATTTCAACAGGTCAACTTTATGTAACTCAACTTTTATGTGAAAATTCTTATGAAGAATTAAAAGAACAAATTTCAACCTATTCGCCAAAGGAACTTTTGCTTTGCGGCGATATTGTGGATAATCAATATATCACCGATTTTGTCAAGTCAAAACTTTCTTCATTGATAACAAAAGTTCCCAAAGAAGACTGCGGTTTTCTTGAATGTTTGAATATAGTGAAAGAGCAGTTTGGCGTTGACGAAACCAATAACATAATAACAAAAAAAGAAACCGTTGTTTCTCTCGGCGTGTTGCTCAACTATCTTTTTGCCACACAAATGACAGGTTTAGAGCGAATAAAGCATATTGAACTTTACTCAAAAGACCAGTTTATGAAACTTGATTTCAAAACAAGGCGAAATCTCGAACTAACACAAACTATGCTCACAAAAGAAAAGAAACATTCGCTTTTGTGGGTACTCGACAGAACAAAAACAGCAATGGGCAAGAGGCTTATCAGAAGTTGGCTTGAACAACCTTTGATGAATGTTGCCTCTATTACACATAGGCAAAATGCCGTTTCTCAACTCGTTTCCGATACCGTTTCCCGTTTGGAAATTTCCGCTATGCTTGTTGGAATTTTTGATATCGAACGACTTATGACAAAGATTGTCTACGGTTCTGCAAACGCAAGAGAACTTCGTTCGTTGTGTAGTGCTATCGAAAATCTGCCGAAAATCAAAGAACAACTTGTGCCCTTTGACTCAAAACTTCTTTCCGAAATCCGAGAAAATATCGACACTTTGCAGGATATCTATTCTTTGATAGATAACGCGATTGTTGAAGAGCCGCCGTTTTCCGTTCGCGAGGGCGGTATGATAAAAAAAGGATACAGCGAAGAATTAGACGAAATATCTTTAGATATGACCGACTCTTCATCCTTGCTTACGAAAATCGAAAATGAGCAAAAGAGTATAACGGGTATCCCGAAACTTCGTGTCGGCTATAACCGTGTTTTCGGTTACTATATCGAAGTTACCAACTCATATAAAGAATTAGTCCCCGAAACTTACATAAGAAAACAAACACTCACTAACTGCGAAAGATATATAACCCAGGAGTTAAAAGAATTAGAGGGCAGAATTTTATCTGCAAAAGACAGAGCAGTTGCCCTTGAATATTCAATATTTGATAACATAAGAAAAGAAGTCGCAAACAACCTCTCTCGTATTGAAAAAACTGCAAAGGCTATTGCAACGCTTGATGTAATCAACTCTTTGGCAAATGTAGCATCAGATAACAGATATACAAAACCCGAAGTGAATTTAGGCTCAAAGATTATACTCAAAGACTCCCGTCATCCTGTTGTCGAAATGCTGCTTAATACTTCGCCTTTTGTCCCCAACGATGTCGCCCTCGATTGTGACTCTAACCGCGTTGCAATTATCACAGGTCCGAATATGGCAGGAAAGTCCACATATATGCGACAGGTCGCCTTGATTGTGATTATGACTCAGATGGGCTCTTTTGTTCCCGCATCTTTTGCCGAAATCGGCATAGTTGATGCAGTATATACCCGTGTCGGCGCATCCGACGATTTAGCAAGCGGACAGTCTACCTTTATGGTAGAAATGAACGAAGTCGCAAACATCGTAAAGAGTGCGACTAATAAAAGCCTATTGATTTTAGACGAAATCGGCAGAGGCACTTCCACCTACGACGGGATGAGTATCGCCCGTGCCGTACTTGAATATGTTGTCAATAAAAAGACCTTGGGAGCAAAGACCTTGTTTGCAACCCATTACCACGAATTAACGGTAATGGAAGAACTCCTCGAAGGCGTAAAGAATTACAATATTGCCGTCAAAAAACGCGGAGATGAAATCACCTTTTTGCGTAGAATTGTCAAAGGCGGCGCCGACGACAGTTACGGTATCGAAGTCGCAAAACTTGCCGGTGTCCCCGAACCGATAATCAAAAGAGCAAAGGAAATTCTAAAAGACCTTGCAGACCAAAATCCGCAAAGCACAGGAAATCGCGTTTCGCAAACTTTTGCCGAAACACAAGACGAGATGCAACTTTCCCTAATGCCGAGTGAAAACAATAAAATAACCGAAAAACTCAAAAGTATAGATGTCAATACACTAACCCCGATAGAAGCAATGAACCTTCTTTATGAACTCAAAAGTATGACAGATTAACAGGTGAAATTATGAGCAAGATAAATGTTCTTGATAAACATGTTGCCGAACTGATAGCCGCAGGCGAAGTAGTCGAAAGACCGTCATCGGTAATAAAAGAACTTGTCGAAAACTCAATAGACGCAGGTGCAACAAGTATAACCGTAGAGATAAAAAACGGCGGTGCTTCCTTTATGCGTGTAACCGACAACGGTTGTGGTATCGAAAAAGACGATATCAAAATTGCCTTTTTACGCCATGCAACAAGCAAAGTGAAACTTGCAGACGACCTCGACTCTATATCCACTCTCGGATTTAGGGGCGAAGCCTTGTCGTCGATTTCGTCTGTATCGCATCTTGAATTGATAACAAAAACAAAGGCTGACGAAATCGGTACTCGATATGTAATCAGCGGTGGCGAAGAAATTTCTTTCGAAGATGCAGGCTGTCCCGACGGTACGACATTTATCATAAGAGATTTGTTTTATAATATCCCCGCACGAATGAAGTTTTTGAAAACAGATGTATCAGAGGGAAACGCCGTTTCCAATGTTATGGATAAAATAGCACTCTCGCATCCCGAGATTTCTTTTGTCTATATAAAAGACTCGAAAACCGTTTTGAAAACAACAGGCGACTCAAAACTTTTGTCCTCTATCTATGCGGTTTACGGACGAGATTTTGCACATTCTTTGATTGAAGTTGACTACGAACTTTCGGGAGTAAAAGTCAGCGGATATATCTCAAAACCCGAAAATTCCCGCCCCAACCGAAATATGCAAAATTTCTTTATCAACGGAAGATATGTAATAAGCAAAACCGCTATGGCTGCTTTGCAGGAAGCCTGCAAAGGCTATGTTATGGTCGGAAAATTCCCGTCATGCGTTTTGAATTTGCAGATGTCTTTTGAGGCAGTTGATGTCAATGTCCACCCGACAAAACTCGAAGTCCGTTTTGTCAACGAAAGACCTGTTTTCGACGCAGTATATCACGCTGTGAAAACCGCCTTGATAAGAAAAGATAAACCAAAGAACGCAACATTCAACGGCAGAAATGCTGCCGTCAATCCCTTTGAACTTGCAAAAAAAGTTTTCCGCGAGCGTGACGAAGAACAAAAACCTCAAATAAAAAATGAAAGTAAACCTCAAGAGGATATCTTTTCACAACTTGATATAAAGACAAATACAGAGAAAAATCCTCAACCGATAAAACCAATATCATTTACACAAAAAGTCAGCGACAGCACAAATCCCATTGATATTTATTCTAAAGAGGCTGTTAAAAACGAAAAAAAGATTGAAGATATTATTGATAAAACTCAAAAAGTTATCAAACCCGCAGAAGAGGTAGTACAACCTCCCGTAGCAGAAAAAGAGGAAATAAAACCTCTTATTGATGTAACAGAAGATTTTTATAACTATGTCGGCGAAGCGTTCAAAACCTACATAATCATAGAGAAAAACGAGAAAGAACTTATCCTTATTGATAAACACGCCGCCCATGAAAGGCTGATTTTCGAGAAACTAAAAAAGGAGAAAGGAGCAGGTTTTTCACAACTTCTCCTTGAGCCTATTTGTGTAACCCTTAACAAAATCGACTATAACAGCGTTATCGGAAATTTAGATGCCTTTTCTGAATGCGGCTTTGATGTTGAAGATTTCGGCAACGGTGTTGTTCTTGTTCGAAGTGCACCGCAGTATCTTGACAGCAAAGATATCGAAGAAACGGTAATCGAAATGGCTGGCTACCTCACCGAAAACAAAAAGGAAATCAAGTCCGAGAAAATGGAGTGGATTTATCACAATGTTTCCTGTCGTGCCGCAGTAAAAGCGGGGAATAAGAGTAGCAGAGAAGAACTCATCTCTCTCGCAAAAGAACTCCAAAATAACCCGACCTTAACCCATTGTCCCCACGGCAGACCGGTCTGTATTGTGATAAAGAAACGCGAAATCGAAAAACAGTTTGGCAGGGTTTAATATGAAAAAAATCCCTCTTTTGGTAATAGTCGGTCCGACAGCATCGGGAAAAACCGCCTTGTCCGTAGAACTTGCAAAAAGGTTTGACGGTGAGATAGTTTCAGCCGATTCTATGCAGATATATAAAAATATGGATATCGCAACGGCAAAGCCGACAGAAGAAGAAAAACAAGGTATCACTCACCATCTTATGGACTTTTTATCCCCGAGCGAAAAGTTTTCCGTTGCCGATTATTGCGCCCTTGCAAAGAAAGCGATAAACGATATTACATCACGAAACAAACTTCCCATCCTTGTAGGAGGTACAGGACTTTATATCGATTCATTAGTCGATAATGTCGATTTTTCTCCTGTACCCGATAATGAAAATTTGCGTGAAGAACTCTACAACCTCGCCGAAGAAAAAGGTGTCGACTACCTGCTTGATATGCTCTCTGAATTTGACAAAGACTCCGCAAACAGACTTTCCGAGCAAAAGAATATCAAGCGAATAGTTCGAAGTATCGAAGTCTACAAACTCTCCGGCATAACCCAAACACAGCATAACCTCAATTCAAAGTTGGCTGTGTCACCTTACAAAACTTTAAAGATAGGACTCAATGCAAAAGACCGTCAGTTTTTGTACGAAAGAATAAACAAACGAGTTGACGATATGAGAGAAAAAGGTCTTTTAGACGAAGCAAAAGATTTTTTCTCAAAAGACACAAGTAACACATCTTCAATGGCAATAGGCTACAAAGAACTTTTGCCGTATTTTGAGGGCGAAAAGTCAGAAGATGATTGCATAGAAACCTTGAAAATGCAGACACGAAGATATGCAAAAAGACAGTTAACCTGGTTTTCAAAAGACGAAAGTATAAACTGGTTTTTCATTGATGAAATGGATTTTAGTCAAATCATCAACGAAGCCGAAGAACTTGTGAAAAAGGAACTTTTTAATGAGTAAATATTCAAACAATAACGAACAAACAAGAAAACACAGCAGAACAAAAGATAAGCCGAAGTCCGAAAAAAGACGAAATGCGATAAGAATAATTGTCGGTTGTTTAGTCGGGCTTGGTCTTGTCTATGCTATCTTTCTGTTTGTAACAACCAACTTCTTGGGCAGTAATAATATTTCAACCGAAATGGCTGTAAAATATACTGCCGCCGATACCATAAAAACAACGGGACTTATTGTCCGTGATGAAGAATGTATCAAAAACGAATATAACGGTGTTTTGTCATATCGCTATTTCGACGGTGACAAAGTCCAAGTCAACGGCGAAATAGCCGATGTATATAACAACGAAAACGATGCTATATCCCAGGCAAGAATTAAAGAAATCGATGAAAAAATCGCCTATCTTGAAGACTTATCAAGTTCATCAACAGCCGTAAATGTCGGTCTTGACTCCGTAAATAATCAGATAAACACAAAACTTTTTTCACTCGTAGATACAGTAAATAAGCAAAAGTTTTCTTCAATCGGCGAGATTGAAGACGAACTCATGACCTCTATTTACAGAAAACAGGTTATCACCGGCGAACAAGGTGATTTTGCCGTAAAAATAGAAGAACTCAAATCAGAAAAGCAAAAGTATCTTGACAGTTGCTCTGATAGTGTAGGTACTGTAAAAGCCCAGTCATCAGGCTATTTTGTATCCGAAGTTGACGGCTATGAAAATGTTTTGGATATCAAAAAGTTAGATGAAATAACGCCTAAACAACTAAAAGAAGTCAAGCCCGATGATATCGACAAAGACGCCTATGTCGGCAAAATTATCAAAGGCATAAACTGGTATCTGCTTTGCGAAATAAGTTTAGACGAAGCAACATCAATTATGCACGACAGTTTTGATGTAAAGATAAAACTCCCTTACGCCGTTTTGGGTGATGTCCCCGCAAAAATCATTTCAGTAAATCCCTCTTCCGAAGACGATAAATGCGTGTTGGTTTTGCAATGTAACTATATGAACAACTCTTTGTCAAAAATCCGCAAAGAAGCAGTCGATGTAGTAATCAACACATACGAAGGTCTGAAAGTCGCAAAGTCCGCTTTGCACGATGATTTTGTTGAAAGAACGGTAGAAAAAGACGACGGCTCAAAGGAAACACAAAAAGAAAAAGTTCAAGGTGTTTATGTAAAATACGGAAACGAACTTGTCTTTAAGCAAGTCGTTGTCCTCTATTCGGGAAATGATTATGTTGTCTGTGCCGAACAGCCCGACGAAGACGCTTTGTTCAATGGAAAAACGATAGCCCTCTATGATGAAGTAGTAGTACAAGGAAGTGATTTATTTGACGGAAAAATTATTGACTGATGTTGAGTATAATTACAAAACAATTTGCGAGAATATCAACCGTGCTGCACAGTCTGTAAATAAAAGTTATGACGATATTACCTTTTTAGCGGCGACCAAAACCGTAGATGTGTCTGTAATAAATTATGCAATTTCTTTAGGACTTAAAAATATCGGCGAAAACAAAGTCCAGGAACTTTTGTCAAAGTACGATGACTACGATCTATCAAATTGTTCTTTACAGTTTATCGGTCATTTACAAAGCAATAAAGTAAGACAGATTGTAACAAAAGTTGATTTAATTCAGTCAGTCGACTCACTAAAACTCGCAAAAGAAATTTCAAGACTTTCACTACAAAATAGTGTTACAAGCAATATTTTGGTCGAAGTCAATATCGGCGGGGAAGAAAACAAGTCAGGAGTAAGCCCCGAAAATCTTCTTGATTTGCTTTATGAAATAAAGGATTTGCCCTGTGTTTGCGTAAAAGGACTGATGACAATACCGCCTATTTGTCAAAATTCACAGAAAATTTATAAATTTTTTGATAAAATGCATAATATGTTTATTGACATTAAGGGTAAAAATATAGATAATATATCTATGGATGTTCTTTCAATGGGAATGTCTGATGATTATGAAGAAGCAATAAAATGCGGTGCAACGATGATAAGAGTCGGTTCGGCTCTATTCGGTGCAAGAAATTACACATAAATACGGAGGTTTATATATGGCAGGATTTGTAGATAAATTTAAGCGTATGTGGGATACTCCCGACGATGAATATGAATATGATGAATACGGTTACGAAAACGACGGCGCAGACGAAGAAGAAATGCCTCAAAGGTCAAGACAGTCAAGATATGACGACTACGACGATATGCCCCCTGTAAGGGAGTCTCGCAGAAACAAAGTAGTCAATATCAACGCTACAGCAAAGTTGCAGGTTGCTTTGTTCAAGCCGGAGCGTTTCGGTGATGAAACAAGAGCAATAGCAGATGAACTTGTAAAAACTCACACCGTTGTTCTTAATCTTGAAAACACCAACAAAGATATGGCAAGGCGTATTATCGACTTTTTGAGTGGTGTTGCTTATGCTAACCGTGGAAAAATCAAGCGTGTAGCCACAAGCACATTCATCATCATTCCGAATAACGTTGATTTAACAGGTGACGATTTGCTCGACGAACTCGAACACAGCGGAGTTTATTTCTGATTTTGAGTATAGTTTCACAGTCCGATGATAAACTTCTGCTTTCAAAAGCAAAAGATGTCATAGATTTATCAGAGAAAAGAAACTCCCCTTGTTTTCTGGGCTTTCTGACATCACACGAAAAGCAGGTCATCATAGATAACCTTCACGGTATTGATGAAAACTTTTTCTACGGCGGTTATGAAAATGCCGAAAGAACGATTTTCGCAGTCAATGCCGAAAGTGTTGATGATTTCCCGATAATACCTATTGAATTTACTTTTAGGGAATGTGACAGCCTTTCTCACAGAGACTTTTTAGGCGCTATGATGTCGCTCGGTATTACCCGCGAAAGTGTCGGTGATATTCTTGTAACAAAGGGTAGAGCAGTCGCTTTTGTAAAACGCGATATTTCCGATTTCGTTTTGTCCTGGATTGACAAAGTCGGCTCAAAAGGCGTGAAAGTTTCTATGCTTTCCGATAACAATTTACCGATATCGGAAAACTATGAAATACTGGAGTTTTCTGTTGCATCTTTACGACTTGATGTAATAATAAGCGCTGTATGTTCTCTGTCAAGAGATAAGTCAGCAAAGTTGATAACGGCTGAAAATGTCAGCGTTAATCACTATATACAGACAAATGTTTCAAAAACTCTCGAAAAGGGAGATTGCTTTACAATAAAAAAATACGGTAAATTTGTTTTCACCGAAGTTTTGGGGTACACAAAAAAGGGTAGAATTAGAATTTCGGTGAAACATTTTAGATAAGGAGTGCAAAATATGTTAACAATTGACGAAATCAAAAACATCAGTTTCAGAAAAGCAGGTATGCACGGCTATAATGCAGACGATGTCGATGAATTTATTGATGATGTTGTCGAACTTATAGAGAGCAACAATGCCGAAAAAGCAGATTTGAAGAGAAAACTTGACATTTTAGCCAAGAAGATTGAGCAGTACCGCGAAGATGAAGAAACAGTTCGAAATGCATTGCTTTCTTCACAGAAGGTTGCCGACCAGTCTATCAGAGAGGCAAATGACAAGGCTACATATATCATCAAGGCTGCTGAAAAGAAATCAAGAAGCATACTCACAGAAGCCGAAATGGCTACCGAGCGTGCAAAAGACAGATACGAGGGTATTCAGGCTGATACAGCACAACTCAAGAAAGAAATTATCGCTTTGTATAAAAAGCATCTTTCCATTGTTGAGGAAATGCCTAACGACGAAGATGTACAAAAGAGTCGTGAAGAACTCGATGCAAAATATCCTTTGGAGCACGCTGACGAAGTAATCAGTTCTGCTCAAGATGATATCGAAGAAATGGATGAAGCAGAAGCAAAAGCAGCACCTGCTGAAGAAAAAACAGAACGCAAGGCTGTTGTTATTGAGCCGAAAAACGAAAAATTTGATTCTCTTAAATTCGGAGATAACTACGACGTAGAATAATTTATTGGAGTGTATGAAATGTCCCAGGATTATAATTCCACACTGAATTTGCCGAAAACGGATTTTCCTATGCGTGCAGGATTGCCGCAAAGTGAGCCGTTAACGCTCAAAAAGTGGAATGAAGAAAAAGTTTATGAAAAACTCATGGAGAAAAACGAGGGTAAGCCCTTGTATGTCTTGCATGACGGCCCTCCGTATGCAAACGGAAATATTCACCTCGGCACTGCTTTGAATAAGGTACTGAAAGATTTTATCGTAAGATATAAGAATATGTCCGGCTTTAAATCACCTTTTGTTCCCGGTTGGGATACCCACGGACTTCCGACTGAATTAAAAGCAAGAGCAAAAGCAGGAGTCGGCAATTCCACTACCATTTCCGATTTGGAACTTAGAAAAATTTGCCGTGAGTTTGCTTTGTCTTATATTGACGACCAGCGCAACCAGTTCAAGCGTTTAGGCGGAATAGGTGAATGGGACAATCCATACATAACCCTGCTTCCCGAATTTGAAGCAAGACAAATAGAAATCTTTGCTCAAATGGCATTAAAAGGCTATATTTACAAAGGCTTGAAACCTGTTTACTGGTGTTCAGAGTGTAAAACAGCCCTTGCCGAAGCAGAGATTGAATACAGCGAAGACCCCTGCCATTCAATTTATGTCAAGTTCAATGTAACAGATGATAAAGGCAAGTTTTCCTCTTTGGGCGTTGACCCGACCAAATGTTACTTCGTAATTTGGACTACAACCACCTGGACTTTGCCCGCCAATGTAGCAATTTGTCTTGGCCCCGATTTTGATTATTCGCTTATTAAAGCAAACGGCGAGTACTACATTATGGCTCAGGAACTCTACAAATCCGCTATGGATGAGGCTAATATCACAGAGTATGAAGAAGTAGCCACATTCAAAGGCTCTGACCTTGAATATATCAAGACGGCACATCCGTTTATCGACAGAACTTCTCTTGTTATTGTCGGTGACCATGTAACTCTCGAAAGCGGTACCGGTTGCGTTCATACAGCACCCGGACACGGTGTAGAAGACTTTGAAGTAGCAAAGAATTACCCCGAACTTCCGATTGTCGTTCCCGTTGATGAAGACGGAAAATTGACAGCCGAAGCCGGTCGGTTTGCAGGTCTTACTACCGACGAAGCAAACAAGCCGATTGCTTTGCATTTACAAGAAACAGGCAACCTCTTTGCATTAAAGAAAATCATCCACCAGTACCCACATTGCTGGAGATGTAAAAAGCCCGTTATCTTCAGAGCAACCGACCAATGGTTCTGTTCTGTAGACGATTTCAAAGAAGATGCCTGCAAGGCTATTGAAGATGTAGAGTGGATACCGTCTTGGGGACAGGACAGAATTACTTCTATGGTAAGAGAACGCAAAGACTGGTGTATTTCCCGTCAGCGTAAATGGGGCGTTCCCATTCCGATTTTCTATTGCAAAGAATGCGGTGAACCCCTTATCGATAAAGACGCAATGCAGCGTGTTGCCGATATTTTCAGAGAAAAAGGCAGCGACGCTTGGTATGAGATGACCGCAGACGAAATTTTGCCTGAAGGTACAAAGTGCAAAAAATGCGGACACACATCCTTCGATAAAGAAAAAGACATTATGGATGTATGGTTCGACAGCGGTTCAACACACAGTTCAGTTTTAAAACAGCGTGATTATCTTACTTGGCCTGCTGACTTGTACCTCGAAGGTGCCGACCAGTACAGAGGCTGGTTCCAGTCTTCCTTGCTTACGAGCGTAGCAACTAACGGCAAAGCACCGTATAAAACCGTTCTTACCCACGGCTGGGTTGTTGACGGCGAAGGCAGAAAGATGAGTAAATCATTGGGCAACGGTATTGAGCCACAGGAAATTGTCGACCAATACGGTGCTGATGTACTCCGCCTTTGGGTTGCATCATCAGATTATCATGTTGATATCAGAATTTCAAAAGATATATTAAAACAACTTTCCGAAGCCTACAGAAAGATAAGAAATACCGCAAGGTATATTTTAGGTAATCTTTTTGACTTTGACCCCGATAAAGACAGCGTTGATTTTTCAGCACTTCTTCCTATCGACAAGTGGGCTCTTGTAAAGTTAAATGAACTTATTGACAAAGTAAAGTCAGGCTACGATTTATTTGAATTCCATCAGGTTTATCACGCAATACATAATTTCTGCGTAGTCGATATGTCGAACTTCTATCTCGATGTATTAAAAGACAGACTTTACACCGAAAAAGCAGACAGCGAAAAGCGCAGAGCAGCACAAACTTCAATGTATATCATTCTCGATGCACTCACAAGAATGATTGCGCCGATTTTAGCCTACACTTCCGATGAAATCTGGAAGTATATGCCTCATCGTGCTGACGACGATAAACAAAACGTTCTGTTTAATGATATGCCCGAAAAAGTCGAAATCGAATGCGAAGCAGACTTTATGGAAAAATGGGATAAGATACATTCACTTCGCGATACCGTCAAGAAATCTCTCGAAACATATATCAAAGACAAAACAATTAAGTCTTCACTTGAAGCATCTATCACACTCAAAGCAAGTGGTGTCGAGTACGACTTTATCAGTTCTGTAATTGATGAACTTGAAACAGTATTCATTGTTTCAAAGGTTATGATAGAGAAAAAAGACAACGGTGAAATTGAAGTTGCAGTATCTAAAGCAGACGGCGAAAAATGTGAAAGATGTTGGGCATTTTCCGAGACTGTCGGAGAGTGTATTGATCATCCCACACTTTGCAAACGCTGTGCTGAAATATTGAAATAATTTTTGCGGTGTATCCATTTCGATACACCGCATTGTAATGTAGGTGTTTATATGCTTGCCCTTTATATCGGAATAGCGATTTTAGTAGCAGTTATCGACCAGGTGATAAAATGTTTTGTTGTAGCATATTTAAAGCCTGTATCAACCGTTACCGCAATACCGTATATTTTGAACTTGTCTTATGTTGAAAACAAAGGTGTTGCTTTCGGTATGTTTTCGAATATGCGAATAGTTTTTATCATAGTAACATCAATAGTGATAATCCTCTTTGCTTATTTGCTGACAAAAAATTATAAAAACAGTAAACTTTTTTCCGTTTCAGCCGCTTTGATTATCGGCGGGGGACTCGGCAACCTCATTGACCGCATTTTTGTCGGCTATGTTGTAGATTATCTCGCGCTGACCTTTTTCCCGCCTGTGTGCAATTTTGCCGATTACGCCATAACCGCAGGCACCGTTTTGCTTATTATTTATCTGATTTTCTATGCAGATAAAGACAAAAGGAAACTAAAACATGAATGAGTTGAAATTTACTGTCGATAATGAAAACGAGGGTACAAGACTCGATGTTTTTCTCTCGAAAATGTACGACGGGCTTACCCGTTCAGGAATATCAAAAAGTATCGAAAACGGACTTGTTACCGTCAACGGCGAAATAGCGCAGAAAAGTTATAAAGTAGATGAAAATGACGAAGTAATCATTATTTTGGAAGAGCCGAAACTGCTTGATGTCAAAGAGCAGGACATTCCTCTTGACATTGTCTACGAAGACGACGACTTGCTTGTAGTAAACAAGCCAAAAGGTATGGTTGTTCATCCCGCAGCAGGGAATTACAGCGATACTCTTGTCAACGCACTGATGTATCATTGTAAAGACTCTTTGTCGGGTATCAACGGTGTTTTGCGCCCCGGTATCGTGCATCGAATAGACAAGAATACAAGCGGTCTTTTGGTTGTTGCTAAATCCGATTTTGCTCACAACGGACTCGCTATTCAGATAAAAGAACATTCTTTTACCCGCGAATATGTCTGTGTCGTTTACGGTAATATTAAAGAAGATAACGGCACTGTAGATAAGCCTATCGGCAGGCATAAAACCGAACGCAAAAAAATGTGCGTTACCGATAAGAATTCAAAAAACGCAGTTACTCATTTCGAAGTTTTGGAACGCTTTTCGGATTTCACTTTCCTAAAATGCAAACTGGAAACAGGCAGAACACATCAGATAAGAGTACATTTGGCATCAGTCGGTCATCCGATAGCTGGCGATGATGTCTACGGACCGAAAAAGGTGATAACCGAACTTTTCGGTCAATGTCTGCACGCAAAAAAACTCGGATTTATCCATCCGAGGAGTGGGAAATACCTTGAATTTGAAAGCGAAATTCCGCAGGTATTTGCAGATTTTCTTGAAAAATTGCGAAAAACCGCTAAATAATCATATATATAATAAAAAAACTCTTGCATTTATCATTCTTTTGTGATAATATATATAGGCATTTGGATTACGCCGAGCAGTCGGTGGGTTCAAATTGTGGCTTGAAGCCAAAATTTGAAGCGGACAGTCCTCTGCCTTTGAGCATGAATGTCTGAAAAAATACTATGGAGGATATTATGGACGCATTAAAAACTATCGCTGCTTCTTCTGTAAAGGAGAATACTCCCGAATTTTCTATCGGTGATACAGTAAAAGTATCTGTTAACATCCGCGAGGGTGACAGAGAGAGAATTCAGATGTTTGAAGGAACTGTTATCGCAAGACGCGGTTCGGGTGTTGCTGAAACTTTCACAGTAAGACGCCTTTCTTACGGTGTCGGTGTTGAGAGAGTTTTCCCACTTCATTCACCCAATGTTGTTGATGTTAAAGTCATCAGACACGGTAAAGTTCGCAGAAGTAAGCTCTACTATTTACGCGACAGAGTCGGTAAAGCCGCTAAAGTCAAAGAAGAAATTCGTAAATAAGTTTATTAAAGGGGCTTTTTTAGTCCCTTTTTTGCTATTTTATCAGAGGAAGTGCTTTACTTGAAAATCGATGACAAAATTTATGATGAAATGTTCAACGATGAAGACACTTTAGTCGAAGAAAAACCCCAGATTGTTGTCAACAGAAGCGTAGCAAACAATACCATATACGATTGGATTTCCTGCATCGTTATTGCTCTTGTTGTGGTTTTGATTTTGCTTACCTATGTTTTCCGTCTTATTGATGTTGACGGTACCTCAATGGAGCCGACACTCATAAACACCGACAAAGTTGTCGTTACCGATTTGTTCTACACTCCGCACGACGGCGATATTGTTGTAATCAGCCATGGCGAGGAATACCAAAAGCCTCTTGTTAAAAGAGTTATCGCTACCGCAGGACAAAAACTTAGAATTGACTACGAAAAAAACGAAGTCTATGTAGACGATAATCTTCTCCAGGAGAATTATATTCAAGGTGAAACAATAAAAGGCAATAACGAAAATATCCCCGAAGTTATCCCCGAGGGCAAAGTTTTCGTTATGGGTGATAACAGACCGATTTCTCTTGACTCAAGATATCACGAAGTCGGACTTATTGATGTCAGTTCTATCATAGGAAAGGCACAGTTTGTTATCATTCCGCACAAATTACAGGGAAATAATATCATCCTTGACTTTTCAAAAATGAGATATTTGTATTGATAATTTAAGCCTGTTTCCGATTTTGAAACAGGCTTTTACTTTGATTTGGAGGTGTTACTATGTCAGAAAAACCATATATCCAGTGGTTTCCCGGTCATATGACAAAAACTCAAAGACAAATTGAAAAAGACCTGAAAATGGTCGATGCCGTTGCCGAAATTATAGATGCACGAATTCCCATTTCCAGCCGTAATCCCGATATTGCAAGATTAACGGTAAACAAACCGAGAATAGTCTTGCTTAACAAATGCGATATGGCTGACAAAGCATCAACCGAAAAATGGATAGAGTATTTCAAGTCAAAAAACATATATGCAATCGCAATAGATGCAAAATCAGGTAAAGGCGTAAATCAGTTCTTGCCCGTTTTGAAATCAGCACTCGAAAAAAGAATAGAGTCCTATAAAGCAAAAGGTATGATAAATCCCTGTATGCGTGTTATGATTGTCGGCATACCGAATGTCGGAAAGTCAACTTTTATCAACAGAATTGCAGGTAAGAATAAAGCAAAAACAGCCGATAAACCCGGTGTCACAAGGGGCAATCAATGGTTTACCATATCAAAAGGCTTTGAAATGCTCGATACCCCCGGTGTATTGTGGCCAAAATTTGATGACCAAACAGTAGGCGAAAGGCTTGCTTTTACCGGTGCAGTAAAAGACCAGGTTATGGATGTTGAACTTTTGGCAGTACGCCTGCTCGATTTACTCAAAGAAATAAAACCAAATGAGTTTATGGAACGCTTTAAGTTGACAGACGAAGACTTAAATTGCGGTGACAGTTACGATTTACTGCAGACTATCGGTAGAAAACGCGGAATGCTTATCTCAAAAGGCGAGGTCGATACTTTGCGTGCGTCTGTTATGTTGCTTGATGAATTTCGCTGTGCGAAACTCGGCAGAATTACACTTGAACTGCCGAATTAGGAGGAGTTATGGACTGGCTCAAATTTGAAAACGAAACTTACGAAAAAGGCTATGAGTGCGTTTGCGGTGTTGACGAAGCGGGGAGAGGACCTCTCGCTGGACCTGTCTGCGCTGCGGCTGTTGTATTGCCCAAAGGTCTTGTTATCGAGGGCGTAAACGACTCAAAAAAACTGACCGAAAAAAAGCGAGAAGCCCTTTTTGATGTAATAGTAAACGAAGCAATTTCCTGTTCTGTTGCTTTCGGAACAGTTGAAGAAATAGAGAGCTTAAACATTTTGCAAACTACGATGCTGACTATGAAAAGAGCAGTTGAAGGCTTGTCTGTCAAAGCGGATTTTGCCCTTATCGACGGCAACAGATTGCCAAAACTTTCAATAGATGCAAAGTGTATTGTAAAAGGTGATGCACAGTCTATGTCTATCGCTTGTGCATCAATACTTGCAAAAGTCTCAAGGGACAGACTTATGCTCGAATATGCAAAGGAATATCCGCAGTATTGCTTGGAAAAACACAAAGGATACGGAACAAAATTGCATACGGATATGATAAAAGAATACGGTCCCTGTGAAATTCACAGAATGAGTTTTTTAGGAAAGATATTGAAATAATGAGATTATTAAAAACTAAAGATGTCGGTGCTGTCGGTGAAAAAATAGCATCAAAACATCTGAAAAAAGAAAAATATAAAATTATCGAAAAGAATTATACAACCAAAATGGCAGAAATAGATATTATAGCAAAAAAGGATGAAACAGTAGTTTTCGTCGAAGTGAAAACACGAAAGCATAATCCGATGATTTCAGGTTCATATTCTGTCAATGACACAAAGCAAAAACATATAATTAAAGCCGCACAACACTATATATCGGTAAACAAAATCACTGCTGATTATCGTTTTGATGTTATCGAAATTGAGATGGATGAAAACTTCAAAAAATGTGTCGCAATAAATCATATCGAAAACGCCTTTATACAGAATGAAAATTACAGCAGATTTTAAGCAAAATTGCTTGTTTAACCTTTGACAATTTGGCATATTTATTGTATAATATACTTTTGAAATGTGATTGGAGGTCTTGGTATGTTATATAACAGTACTCAAAATAAAGAAGCAGTTGTTTCATCGGCAACTGCGATAGCACAGGGCATTTCAAAAGACGGCGGACTTTTTGTTCCGCAGAGTTTCCCGAAACTATCTTTAAACACATTGAAAAATATGCTTCTTATGACATATCAGGAAAGAGCAAAAATCGTCTTTTCTTACTATCTGACTGACTTTTCAGAGGACGAAATAGCCGATTGTGTTGACAAAGCATATACGAAAAAGAAATTTGATTTCGAAGAACCGACAGTTTTGTCATCTGTAAATTACCACGGAAATGAACTGAATATCCTTGAACTGTGGCACGGTCCTACATCAGCGTTCAAAGATATGGCGTTGCAAATTCTTCCGCACCTTCTGACAAAATCAATGAAGAAAACAAACGACGGCAAGACCGCAGTTATCCTTGTCGCGACTTCCGGTGATACAGGCAAAGCGGCATTAGAAGGCTTCAAAGATGTAAAAGACACGAAGATTATTGTTTTCTATCCGCAAAACGGCGTCAGCCCGATGCAAAAGCATCAGATGACAACTCAAGAAGGCGACAATGTCTATGTCTGTGCAATCAACGGCAATTTTGACGATGCCCAGACCGCAGTAAAAACTATCTTCACAGACCCCAAAATGAACGAGATTTTAGCATATAACAATATGATGTTTTCAAGTGCGAACTCTATCAACTTCGGTCGTCTCTTACCGCAGGTCGTTTACTATATCAGCGCATACTGCGATATGGTGAACAAAGGTAAAATAAAATTAGGCGATAAGATAAATGTAGTTGTACCGACAGGTAATTTCGGCAACATCCTCGCCGGCTACTACGCCTATGAAATGGGACTGCCGGTAAATAAATTCATCTGTGCATCTAATTCAAACAATGTACTGACCGACTTTATCAACACAGGTGTATACGACAAAAACAGACAGTTCTATACTACAATTTCACCGTCAATGGATATCCTCGTTTCGTCTAATCTCGAAAGATTGCTTTACAAATTAAGCGGTGATAACGACACTTTGACAAAAGAATGGATGACAAAACTCAAAGCAGACGGTAAATACGAAGTTACAGACAAAGTAAAAGAAAAAATGTCAAGTCTGTTTTACGGCGGTTTTTGTGATGATACAAAAACAAAGAGTACAATATGTGACCTTTTCAACCGTTGTTCTTATCTTTGCGATACACATACTTCAGTTGCTGTTACTGTTTACAACGAATATGTCAGGAAAACAGGGGACAAAAC
>JAZLJE010000138.1:0-3523 GCA_045617705.1 Ruminococcus sp. | reverse complement strand
AATTCGGAGCAAAACTCGATACGATAGCAGATATTATATTTTTTCTTGTAGTGATAATCAAAATTATTTTTGCCGTGGAATTTCCTTTGTGGATTTTAATTTGGGTTGCTTGTATTGCTCTTATCAAATGTGTTAATATAGCATGCGGATATATTATCAGTAAAACTTTTATTTCGCTTCATACGGTTATGAATAAAATAAGTGGGATTATGCTTTTTATCACACCGTTGTGTATTGGCTTTTTGCCTTATAATTTGACTGTGATATGGATAATTTTGACCTGTGTTACGGCAACTTTTGCAGCCGTACAAGAGGGGCATTTTATCAGAACTAACAAGAATATCTATAAATAAAAAGGAGAATTTTTATGAAAAATTGTATTTGTCAAAGTTGCGGTATGGCGATTGAAAATAAAGACTTGCTCGGCACAAATAAAGACGGCAGTATAAACGAAGACTACTGCAAATATTGTTATGCAGAGGGTGAATTTATCGACAAGGTAACGATGGAAGAATATATCAAAATGTGCAGTCAGTACGGTGCTCAGGCGGGTATGACGAATGAAGAAATGAAAGCCCATTGCGAAAAACTGTTCCCGACTTTGAAACGGTGGAAATAATTATCATATAAATGATAAAACACGGAGAAAAGTATGGAAAAACTTTCAAAAGAAGCAGAAAATCCTGCTTGAAAGATTTGGAAAAGACAGTATCATCTCGCTTGCTACAAGCGTAGACAACAAACCCTATGTGCGTAGTGTAGACGCATTTTATGACAACTGTTCATTCTATGTGCTTACATACGCTCTTTCAAACAAAATGAAACAGATTGAAGAAAACCCGAATGTTGCCATAGCGGGCGAGTGGTTTACAGCAAGCGGAAAAGGCATCAATTTAGGCTACTTTTGCAAGGAAGAAAATGAAGCGATTGCAAATAAAATGAAAGTCGCTTTTTGCGAATGGATAGACAATGGACACAATAATCTTGATGATGAAAACACCTGCATTTTGCAAATCAAACTTACAGAAGGCGTGCTTTTTTCACACGGTACAAGGTACGATATAGATTTTACAAAGTAGAAAAAACAATGTTAATCCTGCCGAAAGGCTTGATTATAAACTTTATTTTTAGGAGAGTGCTTTTTGAAAAAGTACAACACGACGGAGATTGTTGCATAATCGGGAGGTTTTGCAATAGTCTGAAACCTCCCGCCGAAAGGTATTGAAGTCAACAATTTTCAGGAGGAAAAACAATGAATATAAATGACTGTACAATTCGTTTGGAAAAACAGGAAGACCAAAGAAAGGTCGAAAACCTTGTTCGTGAGTCTTTCTGGAATGTCTACCGTCCGGGGTGCTATGAGCATTATGTACTTCATATAATGCGAAACGATGAAAATTTCGTAAAAGAACTTGACTTTGTTATGGAAAAAGACGGCAGATTGATAGGGCAGAATGTGTTTTTGAAAACTACCTTTGATGCCAACGACGGCAGAAAAATTCCCATTCTTACAATGGGACCGATTTGTATAATGCCCGAACTCAAACGCAAAGGATACGGAAAAATTTTACTTGACTATTCTTTGCAAAAAGCAACCGAAATGGGCTTTTCAGCTGTTATGTTTGAGGGGGATATTGATTTCTACGGCAAAAGCGGTTTCGATTATGCCGAGAAATTCGGCATAAGGTATCACGATTTGCCAAAGGGTGCAGATGCATCGTTCTTTTTGTGCAAGGAACTTGTGCAGGGGTATCTTGACGGTGTCACAGGTGTTTATCAGACACCGAGTATATACTTTGTAAACGATGCCGATGTCGAAGAATTTGACAAAAATTTTCCGAAGAAAGAAAAATTAAAACTTCCGGGACAAATATTCTAAACGAAATCTGCCGAAAGGCAGAATAAAAAAATCCTCACACTATGTAAATGCATAGTGTGAGGATTTTTATTTGCAAATAACTTTACTGATTTTCTTGTTCTGCCTTTTTTTATATGTTCTTTCAAAACAAGGTTGATATATTGTGACAACGACCTGTCATCCTCTTCGGCAAACAGTTTTGCTTTTTCAAGTAAGTCGCTGTCAACGGTTATGCTAATTTTTTCTTTTAGCGGTTTCATATCATCACCCACTAAATTGTACTATAAAGTCAGTTTTTATATTGACAAGTAGGATAAAGTAGGATAAAGTAGGATAGGATGAAAATTTAGGAGTGACATTCATGAGAATAAACCATGTGCTGTTAAAATATTACGCAAAAGCACCTCATATATCTATGATAATTGCCGGATATGAAATGTTATATCAACAAGGAATTATAGAAGAATTAGAGGTTTTAGATGCTTCTAATGAAAAAATTTCTGCAACTAATAATTGGATTGCCGAAGCAATTATTGATAACAATTTGAGATTGGCATATGATGTTTGTGATGGATATATCAACTTTTCCGAGATAAATGAGGACTACGCTTCATCGGTAGATTATTACTTTATAAGAAGTTTTTCGGACGAGATAAACCAGAAATTGTTTAGTCATACTAACATTTATCCTCTCGGTATGAACTACTATTGCACGGTAAAAAATAATCCTTTTGATAAATCTTCGGATATTAAAGAAAGCACAAAGAAGATTGCAAAGAAGGTATTATCAAAATTCAACCCGCAAATAGGAGTGGTTTTTGATGTAAAAAAATATGAATTTTTACCATCGTATGATATCAAAAATGAACCTAAAATTTTGTTTAATACAAGGTTATGGGATCCACGGGGAGATGTCGGTGAAAAGAAATGGGAAAGACCTCATCCGGAACGCCTTTATATAAATGGTACAAGGATAAAAATTATTCAACAGGCAAGAGAAAAATACAGGGATAATTTTGCAGGTGGTTTATATGATACACAGTTTGCGCGCGAGACTGCACCCGCGGATATTATTCTCGGCAATTCGAAAACAACTAAAAAACAGTATTTAAAAAATATGCAGTCTTTTGATATTTGTATAGGCTCCGAGGGCTTGCACGCTTCTATCGGTTGGAAAACTGCCGAGTATGTTGCTTCAAGTAAAGCGATAATTATGGAAAGACCAAAGTATCTGGTCCCCGGTGGCTTTGAAGAAGGAAAGAATTATCTCGGATTTTCTTCCGTTGATGAATGTATGGAAAAACTTGATTATTTGTGCACTCACAGAGAAAAAATAGTCGAAATGCAAAAGAATAATCAAAAGTACTACAATGAGTGGCTTAGACCTGATAAGCAAATATTGCATACATTAGAAATTGCATTGAAATAGTAATTTGGATTTGTACCGCCGTGTTGACAATAATGCTTTGGTTTGATATAATACAAGGCGTTATATGCAGGTATGGCGGAATTGGCAGACGCGTATGGTTCAGGTCCATATGAAAGCAATTTCATGCAGGTTCAAGTCCTGTTACCTGCACCAAAAACCAAAGACGGTTTTATACCGTCTTTATTTTTTGTATATAAATCAGGACTTGAACATCAAAGAGGCGTGAAGCCGAAAAT
>JAZLJE010000137.1:0-1285 GCA_045617705.1 Ruminococcus sp. | reverse complement strand
GACATCTGCTGAAACTACATCGGCAGTTACTCCCACCAATCCCCCTGTGCAACCGACAACTCCTACTCCCTCTTCAAAAGGTCTCGACTTTTCAAACCCGCTTACTGTATATCTTTACAACAGTGCGAACTGGAATAAACCCTACCTTTACAGTTGGTCTGACAACAACGGCGAAGACACAAGTTGGCCAGGCAGAGAAATGACAAAATACACAACTGTAAACGGCATTGACATCTACTCGTTTACAGTAAAGTCAAGTGAATTCTCTCATATTATTTTCAGTAACAAAGGTACACCTCAAACAAGAGACCTCACAATACAGTCAGGTCATATTTACTGGGATAATCAAAAAGACAACTGGGAAGACGCATCTAACCTTGTAATTCCCACATCAGCACCTACTACAACACCTACACAAAAGCCTACATCAGCCCCGACTACAGCAAAATCAACTGCTGTCGAAAAAACATATATCTACGGTGATGTTGACTTTGACAACGCAGTTACAATCATAGATGCAACAACAATACAAAAATCACTTGCACAAATTGTCACACTCAAAGGCAAAGCAAATATCGCAGCAGATGTTGACGGAAACTGCACGGTTGATATTATTGATGCAACTTATGTTCAGAAAAAACTTGCAAGTATGATTACAAAATTCCCTGCCGGTGAGAAGTATTATTATTAAAATATCCTCAATATTGAAGCCCTCAAGTAATGGAAAAGCCCCGCCGAAGCAATCGTTTCGGCGGGGTTTCGATTTTATTTTTTTTCTTTTTCTATATCCTTATGGTTTTGTTGAAGTGTTATATCCTTTGCTATATCTTCACTGACATAAAGTGTCTTTTTTTCGCTGTCTAATATTGCGACGGCGATATCTTTTTTGTCCTTCAAAAACTCTTTGCTTTTATCTATTCCCATAACAAAAATCGCTGTGGAATAGGCATCGGCTAGGGCGGTATCATTCGAAAAAACGGTAACGGAAGAAATATCACTTTGTGAAGGTTTTCCTGTTTTCGGGTTCATTATATGGTGATATTCTTTTCCGTTTTCTTCAAAAAATCTTTGGTACGCGCCGGAGGTTACTGCACTTTTGTACTTCATATCCACCGTGCAGAAACAGTCGCCTACCGCTTCGGGATAGGTAATGCCGACTTTGTAGTCTGTGCCGTCGGGCTTTTTGCCGACAAGAACGATATTACCGCCTAAATCAATTACGGCAGAAAGGTTTTCATCCTCGAATATCTTTGCGACCTTGTCGCCTATATATCCCTTTGCAATA
>JAZLJE010000136.1:0-2687 GCA_045617705.1 Ruminococcus sp. | reverse complement strand
CTCCGCGGAGCATCGCTTTCGCTGTTGCGGTTGCGACCTCACTGACAGAATTTGTAACAAGATTTTCTATACCGGAAACTGCGGCAGATATAGTCATCGACATATTTGTACCTGTATCACCGTCGGGAACAGGGTAAATATTTAAGTCGTTGATAGCATATTTTTGAGAACAGATATTGTTTGCTCGCGAAATAATAGCCTTTTTCAACACTTCACCATTAATCAAAATAAACACATCCTTTTGCAGCGTATTTCAAATATTTTTATATTATACACCAAAACTCAAAATTTAGCAAGTATATAAATTATCTTATTTCACATCCGAAAACAGAATTGCATTTTCCTGTTTTGATGTCAATATCAAAAACGGCACAATCCATTTTGCATTCCCCTGTTCCGTATTCAAAACGCTCGGGGAGTTTTGTTTTGAACCTGTTGATGATAATTTCGGGCTTTATGCCCAAAACAGAATGTATCGGACCTGTCATACCGACATCTGTTATGTAGCCTGTACCATTAGGCAAAACTTCGCTGTCTGCGGTAAGAACATGGGTATGAGTTCCGAAAACTGCAGACACCCTTCCGTCAAGATACAGTCCCATTGCACGCTTTTCGCTTGTTGTTTCGGCGTGGAAATCGAGTACGATAATCTTTGCATCAAGGGTTTTTAGCAAATCGTCCATAATAAAATAGGGGTTATCAAGGCGGTTGTCGATAAACTCCTGTCCCATCATATTCACAACCGCTACAGTTGTATATCCCATATCAACTATGCAATAGCCTTTGCCGGGGGTGGTTTGGTGTGGGAAATTCATAGGTCTAATTATATTTTGCTTTTCTTCAAGATAGGGATAGATTTCTTTTCTGTGAAAAGAGTGGTTTCCCAAAGTGATTACATCGACACCACTACTAAAAAGGAAATCGGCAGTTTTCGGCAAAATTCCGTTGCCGTCGGAAGCATTTTCACCGTTGACGATGGTAAGGTCAATATTGTTTTCCTTTTTGAATGCGGGCAGATGCTTTCGCAAAAATTCACATCCGATATTTCCGACTATATCTCCGACACATAAAATCCGCATAAAATACCAACTTTCTATATATACAATGACAGTATATCACAGAAAGCCCGAATTTACAACATACTAATTATCTTTTTCATCTTCGCGGTGATAAGACAAATCGGCATTTTCGTCAACTTTCAATTCTTCGCGGTAGGCTATGTCTTCAATACAGTCATAAGACACAGAAAGGGAAAAAGAATTTTTTCTTTCAGAAACTTCGAAATTTCTGTTTGTGACTTGTGCATCACAAAGAGAAAATGTTTCATAAAGATATGAATACTTTGTCAAAAGTTTTTCCGCGTTATTTTTCGATATTGGAATTTTAGTTATTTCAAGAGGATAGATATTTTCATGAATTTTTGACAAAGGCAGAAAAATCCCGTTCATCTTTGCACTTTCGGTTTTTGTGTTTATTACGCTGTTTTTCACATCTGACGGTGAAAATGAAAGAGGTATTTCAAAAGAGAATATAGATGCACGAGCACGATTTCTTTTTCCGTTTACAAAAACGGCATTTGCTATTTTCGAGACAGAAAAGGATTTTTCGTGTTTTGTTTTTGCTAATACTTTTGCATTTGCCGAAACTAATGTGCTGTGTAAAAATGAGTCTTCCATTACACCGCTTACGAGAAGTTGCCCTTTCACTACTCCCGAACCTTTTGTTATCAGCGTTTTCCCCTGATATACTTCCATGTTCAAAATAACTCCGTCCGATTTTGCTTTTACATTACAGACGGTTTCTCTATTTTCAAGTTCGGGTACTTCTGCCTTTTCTTTTACTTCGATATCCAAATGAGAGCCTGTTGCATTTATTGACATCCAGCCTATGTCTTCTATTTCGAGCATAGTGTTTCGAGATGCGGTCGGAAAATCCGTTTTCGGAATATATGTTCCGATGTAGACACCGTTTTCTTTTAATGTACTCATAAGTTTTGAGTAACTGACTTTTTCAATACCCGACACATCTATCGTCCAGACAAAGCACGACATTATATATATTATTGATATAAACATCAGCAGCCCTATAATAAGTCCCATTCTCTTTTTGTACTTTGATATGTAAATCGGTACGCCGTGCTTTTTTATTATTTTCAGGCGTACTTTGCTTTTTCTTGCATATTTTCTTATCTTCATATAATCGGATATATACATTGACGCTGTGTATACTCCGTCATTTTTTGAGTTCCATACGAATATATGATTTCTTGCGGTTATGTTCAAAAAGCGTTCGGGAAAACTGCCTATTATCTCAAAATCAACATATCCGCGCATTAGTCTCAAGAAATCCAGCAGCAAAATACCACCTCACATACAAAAAGATACATCACAGATAAAGCCGTCTATTATCAAAGCCGTGTCGGATATACACTTCAAATTCAGATTTCGTCCCGAAAACTCGAGTATCATTGACATTGTATTTATTCTTATTTTCTCCTGTGAATAGAGCAAAACGCCTTTGCTTCCCTCGATGATAACTTCTCTGTTCCCGACAAATTCAAGGCTCGGCAAATCGGAATTAAAATCTGTATTTACGCTCTTTTCTTCTTTCTCTTTTTTTGTCCCTATACTTTTGAAAAAAGACATAAAATCACCCTTATATTTTATGCTGCAGAGTGAATATATATT
>JAZLJE010000135.1:0-17681 GCA_045617705.1 Ruminococcus sp. | reverse complement strand
GATGCTTTATTGACAATCTTATGAATTTCTGACACAAAAGGACAGGTAGCATCAATCAGTTCAACATCTAATTTTTGTATGGTATCAATCACAGACTTTGGTACACCGTGTGAACGAATAATGACCGAAGAATAGTTTTTTATATCTTCGATATTATCAACAGAAACTATACCTTTATTTTGAAGTTCTTCTACCAATTCTTTGTTGTGAATGATAGGACCTAATGTGCAACCGCCTTTTTTTGTATCAGCAAGTTTGTTTGCAATATCAACCGCACGGTTTACACCGAAGCAAAATCCGGCCGATTTTGCAAGAGTAATATTTTTCAACTTAAATCCTGCTCTCTTAACTTCTTTATCTCATCCATAATTTTCTTTGTGCTTGCACGAAATTCTTTTGCACCACCGTTTTGAAGCCCTAATTCTTCAATGCTGATAGGTTCACCGAAATGAACTATTCTGAAAAATCCTTTTTTTGTTATACAGGCGGGAATTACAGGAGTTTTTGTATGATAAGCAATAAGCGAAACTCCGTTTTTGGGTTGCAAAAAATCACCTGTATGAGAACAAGTACCTTCGATAAAAATGCCCATTACCTGCTTTTCTTTCAACACTTCTTCAAAATGCTTTACGGATGAAGTATCGTGTTTACCTCTGTCAACAGGAAAAGCACCTAAATTCAGCAAAAACTTTGCAAACAATTTATTTTTAAAAAGTTCTGCTTTAGCCATAAATTTAAGTTGGCGTTTCTGCCCAACGCCGAGAATAATCGGGTCAAAATTTGAAATATGGTTGCAAGCAAGAATATATGCTCCCTGTTCGGGAATATGGTTTTTATTGATAAATTTCAGCCTTAAAAAGACCGTCATTATCGGTATAGCGATTATTCTCAAAACAGAGTATAATCTACTTTTTCTCGGCATCACATGTGCTCCTTCATAACTGACAGTAATTTTTCTACGGATTGTTCAAGTGTTTCGCCCGATGTGTCAATCATAATAGCATCATCGGCAGGTTTTAAGGGTGCAATGTCGCGATGTGAGTCTGCATAGTCGCGGTCAATAACATCTTGCAGAATATCATCGTAGTTTACATCCATACCTTTTTCGATGAGTTCATCATAACGCCTTTTTGCTCTGCATTCTGGAGAAGCAGAAAGGAAAATCCTGATTTTTGCATCGGGAAGGACAACAGTACCTATATCTCTGCCGTCCATAATAACATTATTTGTTTTTGACATATTTCTCTGCATATCAAGAAGATAAGCTCGTACTTCGGGAATAGCAGATACAGCAGAAGCCATCATAGATATTTCGGGTGTTCTGATAAGTGATGAAACATCTTCACCGTTCAAAAGAACAATCTGTTCTTTTTTATCATTGAACGCGATTTCAACTTTGATATCGGAAAGCATTGAAATTATCTTTTCTTTATCGTCTTTTGTGTATCCTTTTCTGGATGCAGAAAGTCCGATAGTACGGTAAAGTGCACCTGTATCAACATAGATAAATCCAAGTTCCTTTGATGCAAGTTTAGCGATGGTTGATTTACCTGCGCCGGCAGGTCCGTCAATAGCAATAGCAATAGACATAATTATTACTCCTAAAATTTATTTTGATGCAGATAGTCCTGCAAGTCGTCCTGTTGAAAAAGCAATTTGAAGATTAAATCCGCCTGTATAGGCATCAACATCGAGAACTTCTCCGCAAAAATACAGGTTTTCTTTCAGTTTGCTTTGCATCGTTTTCGGGGAAATTTCGTTAACATCAATTCCGCCCGAAGTGATAATTGCATCATTTATATCATACATTGACGCAATGTTAACTTCAAAGTTCTTTATAGCATAAACGAGATTTTTCCTTTCTTTTACGGTTACGCTGTTACACTTTTTCCTTTCATCAATTTGCGACTTCCTTATGACTGTCGGAATAATGCTCAAAGGTAAAAGTTTATTTAGTGAATTTATAAGGTCTTTATTTATATTAACATTTAGGTCTTTGAGCAGTCTTTTATCAAGTGTTGTTTCATCTAATGCAGGTTTTAAGTCAATAATTACTTTGTACCTGTCTTTGCTCATATTCCGCATGTGAGCAGAAGCAGATAATATTACAGGTCCTGATAAACCATAATGGGTAAACAATAGTTCACCGAAATCATTATATATTTCTTTGTGAGAATTATTATCAATTACAGATATAGATATATTCTTCAATGATAAACCTTGCAAATCCTTACAAAAATCATCATTACCGACAAGAGAAATCAAAGACGGGATAAGTTTTGTAACACTATGCCCTGCTTCTTTCGCAAGAGTATATCCGTCTCCTGTTGAGCCTGTTTGCTTATAACTTAATCCTCCACAGGTAACGATAACTTTATCGGCAAAAATCTTCTCTTTATTTTCAAGTTCAACACCGATAACTTTGTTATCTTCAAAAATCAAGTGTTTTACGGAAGTTGAAGTAAGAATTTTAACACCGTTTTCTTCGTTATATTTAATCAAAGTATCAAGTACATCAAAGGCTTTGTCAGATTTCGGGAAAACTCTATTACCGCGTTCAGTTTTTGTAGCAAGTCCTAAATCCTCAAAAAAAGATATGGTGTCATAACAGGAAAAGTTGTTAATGGCACTATACATAAACCGCGGATTTTTTGTCAAATTTGAAATGAAAGTTTCGTTATCGCAAAAATTGGTTATGTTACATCTGCCTTTTCCTGTAATAAGAAGTTTTCTACCAACTTTACTATTTTTTTCAATCAGGGTTACTTCGCGTCCGTTTTCGGCAGCAGTGCCGGCTGCCATAAGACCGGACGCTCCACCACCTACTACAATTACTTTACTACTCATTTTTCTTTTCTTTTTTGTCGAAATCTGCATAGACATTTTGCTCTTTCCAGACTTGTTCAAGTTGTGAAAAAGTTACTTTAATCTCATCCTTTTTCTTAATTACTATATTAACAATAAGGGCGTTTATAAGGCTCAACGGGGCTACAAGGGTATCGACAACAGAAGCAATATCAGAGCGGGCAATCAAAACGGAATCGGAAATACCGACTAACGGAGAAATCATACTATCTGTTAAGCAAATAACATGAGCGCCTCTGTCTTTTGCAAAATTCATTGTTTCAACAGCCATTGTTGAATATCTCGGAAAACTTATACCTATCATAACATCTTTGTCAGAAATTCTGAAAAGTTTTTCAAAATTAGTTGTTTTTGATGTTGTGTTGAGTACAGTTACATTTCCGAAAATTAAATCAAGATAATAGCCAAAGAAACTTGCTATATATGATGCGGATTTAACACCGAAAATATAGATGTTTTCAGCATTTATTATTGCATCAACGGCTTCATTAAAATCTTTTCTCGATACTTCGTCTATTGTCCTTTTGATTTTATCGATATCTTGATTTAGAACAGATTCGACAACATCTTTGTCCCCTATTCTGCCTGTGGTGACTTCGATACGCTGAATAGAAGTGAGTTTATCTCTAATCATCTCCTGCATAGCCTTTTGTAATGCAGGGTAGCCGTCATATCCGATAACGGTTGCAAAGCGCACAACGGTGCTCTCGGAAACACCAACGATATTACCGAGTGCCGACGCGGTCATAAAAGCCGCTTCGTCATAGTGTTCTTCAAGATAAAAGGCGATTTTCTTTTGACCTTTTGAGAGTTTTTCTCTGTTTATATCAATTCGAACCAATAAATTAGAAATCATAAATAACCCCAAAATTTTGATGATAATATCATATCACAATTTCTTGCAAAATTCAATAACAATTGCAAGAAATAACATAATTTTGCATTGATTTATAACTATATCTTGCAAAAAAACGACAGAAGTATATACTCTGCCGTTTATGAAAATATATTTTTTGAAGAAGTTTGAATATAATCAAGGTTAGCACTTGAAAGTTTATCGCAAATTACTGACTGTGCCTGTGAAAAATACTGTGGTGAATTTCTGTGCATAGAATGAGCATCTGTGCCTAAAAAAGAAATCTCGTTATTTGCTATCATTTTGAGTAATTTCTTTTTGAATTTCCTGTCACAAAGAGAAATTGCATTTGTCTGGAACAATACGCCCATAGACAAAAGTTCTTTTCGTGCTTTCTCGTCTTTTAAAAGCCAGCCATACCGTTCGATATGTGCAATAATCGGGATTAATGAATTTGAATATATCAAGTTTTCTAAAAAATCGAGCATATTTTCTCTAAACTTTTTATCATAAGAAAACTCACAGAGAATATAGTTTGTACCGTCGATACAAATTCCCTTGTCAATAGGACTTGAAAAAAGATATTTTGTGATATACACTTCTGCACCAAGGTGTAAATTAACCTTTAAGTCTGAAGGCAAATTATTTTTGAGTAATTCAAAAGACTCGTTTCTTTTATTTAAAAAATCCTCTGTGCTGATGTTGCTTGTATAAAAATGTGGAGTAAGGCAAATATCGGTTACTCCCTGTGAAACAAGGCTTTTTATTAGGGTAATAGAATCTTCAACACTTTTTGCTCCGTCATCGATACAAGGCAAAATATGAGAATGAAAATCGTAAGTAACTTTACTCATCATCGTTCTCCTTTGGCAGTGGAGTTTTTGCATAAACTTCACAAACTTTATCCCTTGACCAAAGCATAGGAGTAACTCGCAACGAATAGCCGTAGCCGTTATCACATACCCAGTCGAAGGGTTTTGCCTGCGGTAAACCGTAGATAGAAAGTAAGGTCATAATTATGCCGCCGTGAGTGATAATCACACAATCAGTAGTACCTGTTTTTATCAAGCCGTTTACTATATTTTCAAACATAATGCAAATACGCCTGACAAAAGCATCGTTAGACTCACCGTGTTCCGGTTTAACGCTGTTATCTCCAGCAAGCCATTTTTTGAAATCTTCGTCGTTTTCAAGTTCTTTTGCAGTTTTACCTTCCCAAATACCGAAATTATATTCAGATAATTGCTCAATAATTATCGGAGTTAAATCGGGATAAAGTATTTTGCAAGTTTCGGTACAGCGTTTTAACGGGCTTGAAAAAACTACTTTTGCATAAGGATAAGAACTTGAAAAATCAATTTCTTTAAGTTTTTTCTTTCCTTCATCTGAAAGTTTTATATCAGTAACACCGATATACTTTCCGCTGTCTTCAATTTCACCGTGTCTTATGAGATGGATATTATATGATTTCATATATCCTCCAAAGTTTATTATACAAATATAGGTGGGTTGCCCCACCTATTATTTACTGTTGACTGCTTTCCATATTTTCTTTTCCGAGTGAAACTCGTAATTTTATTTCAGAACCGGATTCAACCTTGTCGCCTGCTTTTCTCTCTGAATAATCAATTACATAATCTTTTCTGATTGTGTCGTTATATTCAGCATCTTGCAAAACTACAAAACCAAGGTCGGTAAGTTTCTCTGCTGCAGCAGAAACAGATTTTTCTGCAATATCGGGCAACGCAACCATTTCGGGACCTTTGCTCAAAACAATATATACAACAGAAGAGGACAGGGTAATTGGTTCACCTGCTTTAGGTTGTTGTGAAATTACTGTTCCTTTCGGAACTGTGTCGCTGAATTCACCGTCAGCGGAAACTTTTATTGTTATCGACTTGTCAGCACTTACAGCAGTTACTACCTGCTCATAAGTTTTACCGACATAGTCAGCAACAACAGGACCTGTCCAATCTTCAACAACAGTAGAAGGCTGTGTAGGAGTTGTTTCATCCGTTTTGAATAATCCCTGTAGCGGATTGATTGAGAGCCAGAAAAGTCCGACAGCAGAAAAAACAAGTAATGCGGCAATAGTTGCGACTATGCCAACAGCACCGGGCTTTACTTTTGACTTCTTTTCGTTTTCACGCTTTATCGGAGTCATACTTGCTGTACGGGAAATTTCGTCTTGAATAGCCTTAACGGTAGAAGATACAGAAAGTTGTGAACGAAGTTCGTCAAAATCGGAAATTCTGTCTTCTCTGTTGACCTGCAAGCCGTTTGCAAGAGCAGAAACAACATGAGGAGGTAATCTCTTTACGGTATTTGTACTGATAAGCAAACGCGGGTCTTTTACTCTATCCTGGGCAGTTGCAGGAAGATTTCCTGTTAATGCTTTGAACAAAGTAGCAGTAAAGCCGTAAATATCGGTAGAACAATCAAGAGTTTTGTTCTGCTCGTATTGTTCGGGTGCGGCACAACCGGAAAACAATTGTGATTTTAGCATTGTTCCTCTTTTGCGTTCATTTTCGGTAGAAAATGCTGCGAGTTTGAGTTTCCCCTCGGGAGTAACAAAAAGGTTTGACGGAGAAACTGCATAATGGCCTATTTCATTTTTGTGCAATGCTTCAAGTAAAGAGATAATGGGCATAAACAGCGGGCGGGCTTCATCCCATTCCAGTTGACCGCCGTTTCTGTCAAGATACTCTGTAAACGGAATTAATTCTTCATTATCTTCTACTACATAGCAAGTGTTATTAGCCTCAAAAACATCAAATATCTGTACCAGTGCAGACATATCGGTAAGCGTTGTCAAGGTTTCATAGTACTTTTCAAAAGCAGTAAACGCTTCATTATAACTTTTCTTGCTTTCGGTGGGAACAGTAACTTTAGTTTCCCCTTGTTTTCTGTCAAAAAGTCCTATCGGCAAAAATTCGCGAATAGTAACAACTTTGCCGGAAGAATTATCATAACCGAGATAACGCGTACTTTCTCCGTTGTAATCTAAATTTTTAGCAACTACATACTTATTTGCCAAAGTAGAACCGTATGGCAAAAACGGAGCAATCTGCTTTTTTGAATTATCAAAACCGCAATGTTTGCATTTGCTTTCTGCTGTAGTTATTTCGTTAAGGCATCCCATACATAAAGGCATAAGAATCCTCCTAAAAGAATTATAAATCTAAATTAGATTATATCAAAGTAATATTTTCAATTCAAGCAATTTACAAATTTATGTATTACAGTTTTGTAAGAACAGAATACTTGAAAATTACAATTACTTATGATAAAATGTATTTGTTTTGGGGGCGTAGCTCAGCTGGGAGAGCGTCTGAATGGCATTCAGAAGGTCAACGGTTCGATCCCGTCCGTCTCCACCATACTACTAAAAGCCTTGATTTTTTCAGGGCTTTTTTATTTTTGCAATTTCCAATCTTTAATATCTTTGACTTCGTTATACATTTTTACATAGTTTTCGTGTCGAGAAGCAGGAATATCTCCGTTTTCTACTGCTTCTAAAATTGCACAACCTTTTTCGCAGATATGAGCACAAGATACAAACTTGCATTTGCCGAGATAATCGGAAAATTCAGGGAAGCAATACTGCAACCTGTCTTTTTGTATAATTTCGTATCTTTCAAGGTCGAGAGTTGAAAAGCCGGGTGTATCCGCTACATAACCACCGTATTTTTTAAAGAGTTCAACAGTCCTTGTTGTGTGTTTGCCTCTGCCAAGTTTATCGGAAATAATTCCTGTTTGAAGATTTAGTTCAGGAAATAAAGAATTAAGCAAAGTGGATTTTCCGACACCGGAATTTCCGGAAAATGCTGTTACTTTGTCTTTGAGTATGCCTTTTATGTCTTCAATTCCTCTTAAATCGACAGATGAAAACTCAAAGCATTTTATGCCTGCTTTTTCATATATCTTCATATATTCATCGGCAGATGATAAATCGGATTTTGAAAACACTACAACGGGAGTTATATCTTTATCTTCTGCGGCAGATATCATTTTATCAAGCAAGAACAGGTTAGTGTTCGGCTCTACTACAGATGAAACAATAACCAAAGTATCTAAATTTGCAAGTGCAGGTCGAATTAATGAGTTTTTACGCTTGTGGATATTTTCTATTGAACAATAACTTTTATCGTCATAGACGGTAAAATCTACAATATCTCCGACTAACGGCGATGAACCTTTTTTTCGGAAAATGCCTCTTGCCTTACATTCAAAAACTTGGTTACCATTTTCTACATAATAAAATCCACCTGTGATTTTTGTGATAATTCCCTGTAGTTTATTCATTGACGGTTGTTACATCAGCGCCTTGAGTATCCGGCTGTTTTTTCTCATAGTTATAGGCATTTACTGTAGTAATAAAGCCATCATCGTAGTTTACGGAATACTCACGGTATTTCTGGTCATCAAGTAAAACAAGAACTGTGCAATTATCTTTGATTTTAAGTTTTAGTGTGTATGTAGAGTTATACATAGGAATAACAGTTTTGGTATATTCTTCATTAACTACACCGTCGATAAGTACAGTAACCGCTACTTCATATTCAACATCTTTCGGTAAATCAACATAAATATTTGCGGTTTTTTCTTCGTTTTCGCCACGAGAACAAGTCAAAGTTATCTGATAATCAGTTGCTACTACGCTACCTTGCAAAGGATTTTGGCGCAAGACTTCATCTTTTGCGGCTGTACTGTTATCGTCATAGTTGACAGTAATATTTTCAAAGCCTGCTTCTTCGAGTTTGCTTTGTGCATTAGTAGCAGAAAGCCCCTTTATATCAGGAATTTCGGCTGTTTTCTTGGTAACGCCTTTAGAAACAAAAACATATACATTAGAGCCGATTTTTACCTGTGTTCCGACAGGCGGGAAAACAGAATCGACTTTCATTGCTGTTTCTTCGGATTGAACATACAGCAAAACGGGAACAAGGCTTGCAGCCTTAATTTTATTTACTATTCCCTCTGAACCGATTGCGGTATTTATATAAGGTACTGCAATATCGCTGTCTGCAGAGTTTACTACCAAATGTATAGTTGAGCCTTCTTTAACTTTCTTTGAGCCACCTTCCGGTGTCTGATAGATAATGGTATCGGGCTTAAACTCATCGGAATATCTGCTTTCGTATTCAAAAACGAAATTACCTTTATTCTTGTCAGTTGCTTCTGTAATAGACAAGCCGACAAAATCAGGTACTTCTACTTCTTTAGGCTGTGCCGAAATATAGCCTTTATACAGAGCGATTGCACCAAAAACAACGAGCGCAATAATTGCCGCAAGGATAATACCTTTGATTGCAGATAACGCAGGAGATTTTACAGGTGCATCATCTTCTTCTATGTTAGCATTAGAGTCTTTGTGCTTCTTAACAGCATCAGCGTACTTTGGTTTATCGTCAAAGTATTTGTATTCAAATCTAATGCTGGGGTTAAGTCTAAACCTTTCAATATCGGAAAGCATTTCAACGGCAGAATGATAACGAAGTTCCGGTTTTTTCTGCATTGCTTTGATAGTTATTTCTTCGAGACCTGTAGGAATATCAGGGTTAATCTGTCTTGGGCGTTTTGCGGTAGTTTGTAACTGCATAAGTGCTACAGAAACAGCAGAGTCAGCATCAAAAGGCAGACAACCTGTGAGCATCTCATACATCATTACGCCGACAGAGTAAATATCTGTTTTGCCGTCTGTTTTGTCTCCTCTTGCCTGTTCGGGAGCAATATAGTGAACAGAGCCGATTGCTTCTTCTGTCATTGTACGCGAAGCGGTTGAAGAAAATCTTGCGATACCGAAGTCGGTAACTTTGATAGTACCGTCTTGCAAAAGCATAATATTCTGCGGTTTTATATCTCTGTGAACGATACCGTTTTCGTGAGCGTGCTGTAATGCTTTCAAAATTTGTGTAGTAAGATGAACGGTTTCTTTCCAGTCAAGGACTTTACGCATTTCTATATATTCCTTGAGCGTGATACCGTCTATATACTCCATTACAATATACTGAATCATATCACCGAAAGAAACATCATAAACGCGGACGATATTAGGATGATTTAAAACAGCAATAGCCTTACTTTCGTTTTTAAATCTTCGGATAAAGTCTTCGTTATTCAAAAACTCATCTTTCAAAATTTTGATGGCAACTTCTCGGTCATCAATAGTATCATAGCAATGATAAACATTCGCCATACCGCCGACACCGATAAGTTCTCTTATTTCATAACGACCGTCAAGTTTTTTTCCTGTATATTTATCCATTACATTTATCTCCTATCAGTAAATTACCGTAGCGGTAATATTGTCAGCACCGCCACCGCTTTTCGCAAGTTCTACTAAAGTATCAATCAGAAGAATTCCTCTGTTTTCATGAACGGTTTTAACAATATTTGCAGGTGAAACATAATTTGTAAGCCCGTCGGAGCATATAAGAATTACATCACCGTAAGAAAATTCTGCTTCGATATAATCAATATGTATTTCTGATTTAACTCCGATAGCGCGGGTAATAAAGTTCTTGTTCGGATGGTTGAGTGCTTCTTCTTCGGTAAGTTCACCTCTGCGAAACATTTCTTGCACAACAGAATGGTCTTCGGTAAGTTGGAGGATTTTTCCACCTCTTATCGAGTAAGTTCGGCTGTCACCGACATGGACGACATGGATATTCGAATTCCTGATGAAAACGAGTTCGCAGGTTGTACCCATGCCAGTCAGTTCAACATCGTTTATCGACTGGTTATATACAAGAGTGTTAGCCCCTTCAACTGCATCAATCATCATTTTTTCGATTTGCTCATTAGAAAAACTATCGTTGTAACTTTTGTTTATAAATTCGGTAATGTATTTTACGGCGTTGCCGGAAGCAATTTTTCCTCCGTTTGCACCGCCCATTCCGTCACAAACGACAGCCCACACACAAGACGGAGATATGACAGAAAATGCACTACTATCCTGATTATCTTTTCGGACTAATCCGACATCGCTTTTTGAAAAGACTTCCAATCATACTCCTCCTTTATCGAAATTTCTTTTCAACTGACCGCAGGAAGCATCAATATCACTACCGAGAGTTCTTCGAACAGTAGCCGTGATGCCACATTTAGCCAATATATCGCAAAAGGCTTTTTGCCTTTTTATATCACTTTTTGTAAAATTGTTTCCGTTTACATTATTAACGGGAATGAGATTTACATGACAAAGCATACCGTAAAGCAAATTTGCGAGTTCTTCGGCATCTTTGTTACTATCATTTACACCGCTTATAATTGCATATTCAAATGAAATACGACGGTTTGTTTTATCAATATAATACTTGCAGGCTTTTATCAGTTCTTCAATGCTGTATTTTCTGTTTATCGGCATTGTTTTTGAACGGACTTCATCATTAGAAGCGTGCAAAGAAACTGACAAAGTAATTTGCAAATTTTCATTTGCTAAATCATAGATACGCGGTAATATTCCGCAAGTTGAAAGCGTAATGTGTCGCATACCGATATTAAGATTATCAGATGACGAAACGAGATGAAGAAATTTCAATACATTATCGTAGTTATCAAGAGGTTCACCCATACCCATAATGACAATATTGGATATTCTTATACCCAAGTCCTTTTGAGCAGACTCAATCTGGCAAAGCATTTCTGACGCGGTGAGGCTTCGTGAAAAACCGCTTTTGCCTGTTGCACAGAATGTGCAGCCCATTTTGCAACCAACCTGTGAAGAAATGCAGATAGAATATCCGTGATGATAATTCATTACAACAGACTCTACATATTCGCCGTCGTTGAATTTAAAAAGGTACTTGACTGTGCCGTCTATTTTAGAAATTTGCTTTCTTGTAATTTCTGCAAAAGAAATATATGTATTATTTTCTAAAAATTCACGCAGTTTTTGCGGAATATTACTCATTTTGTCAAAAGATGTAACACCTTTTACAAGCCAAGAATAAACCTGTTTTCCACGAAATTTTTCAAAACCGTTTTCAACTAAATATTTAGAAAGAGAGTTAATATCTAAAGATTTTATATCTGTCATTATTCGCTCACTTTCATAAACTTCGAAATAAAAAATCCGTCTGAATTATATACACCCGGTATAATTGTCAACATATATGGTGGTTCATCTATAAGATGAGATATATTTTCCGGCATAGAAATCGATACAGGTTCAAAATTTTTGTGTGCAGATAAGAATTTTTCGACTATATCTTTATTTTCCTTATTATTTAAAGTACAAGTAGAATACACTACTGTACTACCTGTTGGGATTTTCTCACAATTACTACACAATATACTGTATTGCAACTGGGGCAATAAGTCAATATTTATGTCTTTTTTGTAACGAATTTCGGGTTTTCTGCGGATAATACCAAAACCCGAACAAGGAACATCACAAAGAAGTTTGTTGCAAGAAGGCAAAATTGCATTTTTGTCGCTTGCGTCTCTGATAGATGCATCAATTATATTGATACCGAGGTGTTGTGCCATATCATCAATAAGTTTGATTTTATGATTATGTATATCAAAAGAATGGATAGTGCCAATATTCCCCATTTTAATAGCAGAGTAAAAAGACTTACCGCCCGGTGCTGAACAAACATCACAAAGGATATCATTCTCTTTTGCATCTAAAATCTCACAACAAAGTTGAGATGACGCATCTTGAACATAGAATAAACCTCTTTTATATTCTTCTGTTTTCTCAATCGCTCCGCTTTTTCTTATTGATAAAGCATTGGAAAGATACGGAATTTCTTCAACTTCTATCCCCTTTTTTTCAAGACTTTTTATTAGTTCCTGTTTTGTTGTTTTTAGTGTGTTTACTCGTATTGTCAGTTGAGGTCTGTTTTCAAATGACTTTAATATTGTTTCTGCTGTATCTTCGCCGTAAGATGTAATAAAAGATTTAACCAAATCTTCTGGACAAGAATATTTTACCGAAAAATACCTAATCTTATCTTCACTGTTCGGCAGGGTGTATTTGCAGTCATTCCTTGTAATATTACGAAGAATTGCATTTATAAAACCTGAACTTCGAAAAAGTTTTAACGACTTTGCAAGTTTTACACTTTCATTTACTGCGGCGGTGTTTGGGACTTTGTCCATAAAACAAAGTTGATATATACCGAGTCTTAATACAGATAAAGTGTCTTTATCAATTTTCGAAAATGAAATGCTTGAATATTGTTCAATTATATAATCAAGCAATATTTTTCTTTCCAAAACACCGTAAGTTAGGGCTGACAAAAACGAAGAATTAAGATGTGACAAATTGTTTTCTTTGCATAAAGTATCTATAACGATAGCAGAATAGCCACCGTCGTCTAACACTCTGTTTATTGCATAAAAGGCAATTCTTCTCACATTTGTCATAAATACTCCGTTATCTTCTTCTGCTTGCTATAAGCAATAGTCTTAATAACTGCATAACTGCTGTAGCGGCTGCTGCAACATAGGTCATCGCTGCAGAAGAAAGTGTTTTTTTAGCACCGACATATTCATCGTCAGAAAGCATATTTGTCTCCCGTATTGTTTTCAACGCTCTTGATGAAGCGTTGAATTCAACAGGCAAAGTCACCAAAGTAAAGAGAACTGATGCAGAAAACAGGATAATGCCGAGAGTAATGAAAAAATTGTACTGCACCGGAAGTATCATACCGATAATAATGAATATCCATGAAAGTCTTGAGCCCCAGTTAGCAACAGGAACGATAAAAGAACGGATTTTGTTCGGTACATAACCTTCTGCATGTTGAACGGCGTGGCCTGCTTCGTGACAGGCTACTCCGACGGCTGCAACAGATGAACTCCCATATACAGAATCGGAAAGTCTGATTACATTTGTTCTTGGGTCAAAATGGTCGGTAAGATTGCCTGATATTTGTTCTATTCTTACATTGTTTATTCCGTGTGCATTCAAAACATTCAAAGCAGCCTGTGCTCCTGTGATATGTCTTGAATTCTCAACTTTTGAATACTTTGAAAATGTAGTATTTACCTTAACCTGGCAGATAATAGTAAGAATAAGGCAAGGTATCATAAAGACAATATAAGTCCAATCGTAATAATAAAGTCCCATAGTGTTCTCCTAAAATTTATATCCTATATTGATATTATGCCCTACTAAAAAAGATTTAGCATTCATACGCTTTTTTCCCTCTAACTGCAATTCTAAAATTTCAACAGAACCGTCAGCACAGCCGATGACAAGCGGATTTGTTGACAAAACTTCTCCCGGATTTCCCGAAAAATCTGAAAGTTTTGTCTTGAAAATCTTCAATTTTTTGCCTTCAAAATATGTGTTAGCAACAGGCCAGTCGTAAAGTCCTCTGACAAGGTTGTGAACTTCCCGTGCTGATTTTGAAAAATCAATATCACATAAGGATTTATCAATCATTTTTGTGTATGTTGCTTTGCTGTCGTCTTGCTTTATCGGTGTTATTTCTTGATTTTCAACTGCTTTTAATGTTTTTACAATCAAATTTGCACCGAGGTTTGACAACTTTTCGAACATAGAAAAGGACGTATCATCAATATCTATCGGTATTTTTTCACAAAGCAGGATATCGCCTGTATCGAGTCCTACATCCATCTGCATTGTTGTAACGCCTGTTTCACTTTCTCCGTTTAAAACTGCGTGCTGAATCGGTGATGCTCCGCGGTATTTCGGAAGAATAGAAGCGTGAACATTAATACAGCCGTATTTCGGAAAATCAATAATTTCTTTCGGCAAAATTTTTCCGTATGCCGCAACAACAATAACATCAGGTTGCAGTTCTTTGATGATTTCAAGTGCAGTACCGTCTTTTAGTGTTGCCGGTTGATATACAGGAAGACTATATTTTTCAGCACAGACTTTCACATCGGATGGCGTAAGAATCTGCTTTCTGCCTTTCTTCTTATCGGGTTGGGTAAAAACACCTAAAACGCTGTGCCCATCATCAATTATACTTTCAAGACAAGGCACGGCAAAATCGGGCGTGCCCATAAAAACTACTTTCATATCAGTCCTGCTCTTTCATTTCTTCAAGTTCTTCGGGTGATAACATTCGCTCTACTTTTTCTTTGAATAAAATGCCGTCGAGATGGTCAAATTCGTGGCTCATGGCTTGTGCTAAAAGGTCTTCGCCCTCAATTTCGAATTCGTTACCGTTTCTATCAAATGCCTTTGCTTTTACATACAAAGGACGAATTATAAGTCCGTATTCATTCGGACAGGAAAGGCAACCTTCGACTACTTCTTGCTCGCCGTCGGTTTCGATTATAGTAGGATTGATAAACTCTATAGGACCTTCGCCGACATCAATAACACAAAGTCTACGCATTACGCCCACCTGTGGTCCTGCAAGTCCGACACCGTTAGACTCTTTCAAGGTTTCTGCCATATCATCAAGCAAGTCCCAAATTCTTTTATCAAATTTTTCTACCTTACGACATACTTTGTTAAGTATCGGGTCGCCCTCGGTAACGATATTTCTAATTGCCATAAAAACTCCTTTATAGACTCAACGGCTGCATATCTGCATATACAGTCACATTTGAAAATTCCGATTTTTTCATAAACTCTTTCATAGAATTTGATAAAACATCTCTGAATTTACTGTCGTTTCTGCATTTTATTATTAGTTTATATCTGTATTTATTATTCACTTTGAAAACGGAAGCACAAGACGGACCAAGCAGGCGAATAGGTATATCCGAATGATTTTCTTTTAAAATTTCGGTAAACATATCGGTGAATTTATATGCCGCTTTTTTAGTTTTTTCGGAATTGTCGCCGATGAAACCAACTAAACAAAGTGATACAAAAGGCGGATACAAAAGTGCTTTTCTTATCAGTATCTCGTTTTTGTAAAATTCATCATAGTTTTGTTGTGATGCAAGAGAAATAATCGGATTTTCGGGAGTGAAAGTCTGAATAATCGCTCTGCCTTTGTCCTTTCCCCTGCCACTTCGCCCAACAACCTGTGTCAGAAGTGAAAAAGTATTCTCAAAACTTCTGTAATCATCTGAATATAACATTTGGTCGGCATTTAGTACACCGACAAGCGTAACATTAGGAAAGTCAAGCCCCTTTGCTACCATCTGTGTTCCGACTAAAATATCATATTTGCCACTTGCAAAATCGGATAACTTCTTTTCATGGGACGATTTTGACATAGTGGCGTCTGTATCCATTCGAAGTATCCGTGCATCAGGGAAGATTTCGGAAAGTTCGTTTTCCGCTCTTTGAGTACCATAGCCCATAAATCGCAGTTTCGTTCCTTTACAGGTCGGGCAAACGCTGTTATACGGTATTGAGTATCCACAGTAATGACACATCAGCCTATTATTTGCGCTATGATAAGTCAGCGAAATTGAGCAGTTCGGACAAGTTATAGGCTCTTTACAACTTTGACAAGTTACAAAGGTATTGTGTCCCCTGCGATTTATCAGCAAAATAGACTGCTTCGAGTCGGCAAGATTTTCTTCGATACTTTCTAAAAGCACATTGGAAAATTGGGTATGATTACCGCTTGATAATTCTTCGTTCATATCTGCAATAAGAACATCGGGTAAAGTTGCGTTGCCATACCTTTTTGACAAAACGGTTTTCTTAAATCTGCCGTTTTGAGCATTATAGTATGTTTCTATGCTCGGTGTTGCAGATGAAAGCACAAGTAAACATTTGTTATATACACAACGAAATTGCGCTAAATCTCTTGCGTGGAAACGAGGCTTTCCCTCTGATTTATAGGTATGCTCCTGTTCTTCGTCCATTATGATAAGTCCAAGATTGCAGACGGGTGCAAATACTGCAGAACGAGTACCGACTGCGATTTTCGCAAGTCCTTTTTTAACTCGTTTATATTCGTCGAGTCTTTCACCAATAGATAAAGCAGAATGGAAAACAGCAACATCATCACCGAAACTTGATTTAAAGATAGATATAAGTTGCGGTGTTAGAGCGATTTCCGGTACCATAACGATAACACCTTTATCTTCTGATAAAGTATGCTCAATCAGTTTGAAAAATACAGAAGTTTTTCCTGAACCGGTAACGCCGTAGAGTAAGGCGGTATTCCCTTTATCTTCATTATACGAAGATAACAGTTCATTATATGCTTTGTCCTGCTCTTTTGTAAGAGCAAAGTCTTTTTTGACACTTTCGTTGTACTTCGGTATTCTGAAAACTTCGTCGTCAAAATATTCTGCAATATTCTTCTTGACAAGAGAGTCGACAACAGAAACAGAAACTCCGGTATAATAACAAATCTCTTTGACAGAAACTGATTCTACCATAGTAAGCAATTCGAGAACGCCGTTTTGCTTATTTGTTAATTTGCATTTTTCTAAAGAGTCTTCAAACTTTTCGGACAGTCGTACCATTTTTATGGTTTTGTCCTTGGCTTTTCTGTAAACTGAAGTACTTTTTGTCAGAATACCGTCGTCTACCATTTTGTCGAGAATATCAGTATCTTTGTACCCGAATGTAATTAGAAGTTTATCTTTTTTGACAGGCTTTTGTTCTGTATGTAAAAAGTCAACTATTCTTCTACACTCGTCGGATAAATCGAATATTTTGTCAGACAAGTCGGGCGAAACTGAATATTCATCGGAAATATTATATGATATTCCCGCAGGCAAAATCGCCTTCACAGCATCAAAGTATGTGCAAAAATAATGAGATTTCATATATTCGCACATTTTCACCATTTCATCGGACAAAATCGGTGTTGCATCAAGGATTTCGTAAATATCTTTAAGGTTGTCGGTAGACTCGACTTCATCAAAAGATATAATTATCCCTTGGCGTTTACGGTTAGATTTTCCGAAAGGGACTAAAACTCTGCTACCTATTTGTGCGTATTCTGCAAAATCTTCGGGAATACGATAGTCAAACAGTTTATCAAACGAGATTGTCGTATTTTCCACGGCTACCCGTGCAACGCAGAACATTTTATTCGTCCATTTC
>JAZLJE010000134.1:0-1271 GCA_045617705.1 Ruminococcus sp. | reverse complement strand
GCTATTTCGGTTATCGAAGAAAACCCCTACACTTTGTGTGAAGAAGGTTTTGATATATCTTTCGAAACGGCTGACCTTATCGCAAAATCGCAGTCACGCCCGAATGATGAAAGAGTTCGTGTTCGTGCCGGACTTGCCCATGTTCTTATGCACAACAGGCTAAACGGTCACACCTGCCTACCTTACGACAAACTGTGTCAAACGGCATCTCGAATGCTCGAAGTTGAATATGAGGTTTCATCTTCTGCACTCGATGAAATGATAGAGGACAACTCGCTTACACTCGAAACATTTGATAACAAAAATTTTGTTTTTACAAACCCGCTGCATTTGAGCGAAACTTACATATCCGCAAGACTTCAAATGCTGCTTCGATTTCCTGCTGTTAAAATTTCGAATGTTGACAAGCAGATAAAAGCCATAGAAAAAGAAAACGGAATTCAATACGCCGACTTGCAGAAAAAAGCGATTTTTGAGGCACTCGACAAAGGATTGCTTATACTTACAGGCGGTCCGGGAACGGGAAAAACGACAACTCTCAACGCTATTATCAGAATACTCAAACAAAACGGACAGAAAGTCTGTCTTTGTGCTCCGACAGGCAGGGCGGCTCAAAGAATGAGCGAACTTACAAACGAGGAGTCCAAAACCATACACAGACTTTTGGAAGTATCCTGGGACATTGAAGACAAGCCCGTATTCAAGAAAAATGAAAGAAATATGCTAAACTGTGATGCACTTATCGTTGACGAAGTTTCGATGGTGGACTCTGTGCTTTTTGAGTCGCTTGTGAGGGCGTTACCGCTTTCGTGTCGGCTAATTCTTGTCGGCGACAGCGACCAACTGCCGAGCGTCGGCGCGGGTAATGTACTATCCGACCTTATCTCGTCAAACACTATTCCCGTTGTATCGCTTTCAAAAATTTTCAGACAGTCTATGAAAAGCCTTATCGTTACGAATGCACACAAAATCGTAAATGGTGAAATGCCCGACACTAACATTAAGGACAATGACTTTTTCTTTCTGCATATCAACTCGCAACAAGATGTTGCAAATACTATTGTTGACCTTTGCACAAATCGTCTTGTAAAGTCATACGGATATTCAAGCACAGAGGATATTCAGGTGCTTTCCCCTACCCGAAAAGGAATACTCGGAACGCAGGAATTAAACGCAAGATTGCAAGAAGTTATCAACCCCAAAAGCAAAGATAAAGCGGAAGTGACTTCTGCTTTTTATACTCTACGCGAAGGCGACAAGGTTATGCAGGT
>JAZLJE010000133.1:0-8788 GCA_045617705.1 Ruminococcus sp. | reverse complement strand
ATATCCTCTTTGAGACAAAGCATTGATACGGTCATCTTCGGGAACAACACCGATAAGCCTGCACCCTACGGCATCAATAACTTCGTCAAGGTCAGAATAAAGTCCCATCATATAGAAGCGTTCTTTGTCAAAGCGGTTGATGAGAAGTCTTATATCCTCAATTCCCAAATCAAGAAGTTTTCGCCTTATGGTTTGTCCGCCGCGAACGGAAATCGGCTCGGCGTTTACAACGATAATCGCACTGTCACAAGCGTAACTTGCAATATCAAAGCCCGTTCCCGTACCCGCGGGAGAGTCAACAAGAACATAGTCGTAGTCGCCTTTGAGTTTGTCGACAAACTGCTTGAAAACTTTTTTGGCAATTTCGTCGTCGGCAGAAATCGGAGCAGCGATAACATAAAGCGGTAAATCCCTGACCTGATAGAGGGCGGAATTAACATCGCAGTTACCGCAAACGATATCGGACATATCATAGACCAATCGGTTATCGATACCGAGCATAAGGTCAACTCCGCGCATACCGCTGTCGCAGTCAACTACAAGAACTTTTTTATTTTTATTTGCAAGTGATATGGCAAGCGAGGCACAAACCGTGGTTTTGCCCGTACCGCCTTTTCCGGAAGCAATAACAATAACCTTACTCATAAAAATACCTCGTTTACATTTTACCACAAACATAACAAAAGAGCAATGAAAAATCACTGCTCTTTTCGTAAAAATATACAAAGATTTTTTAGTTACTTTTAATAAAATACTGATATATAGGGCAAAATTCGACGAAATTTTAAGCACGCGGGGATTTCTTAACTTCGTCAACGGTTTTTGAGTAGAAATATGCGTCGAGCATATCAAGGGCGGTGTTAATTGCAAATTTACTTATCGAGCCGTGTTCGACTACTACCGCTACGGCAACTTCGGGGTCTTCATACGGACCGAAGCATATAACCGTTACATGGTCACTCCCTGCGTTTTCCGCCGTGCCTGTTTTTGCTGCAAGTTTTATCGGATATTTTCCTGCTGTTGCTTCGGCAGTACCCCCTGTTACAACCTGTCGCATACCTTCTTTTACTACTTGCAGATTGTATTTGCTTATCTCTGCGTCTGCCATAACGGTGGGCTTTTCGGGGTCGTTATAAAGTATCGTATTTTCTCTTTCGTAGTCGGTGATTTTTCGTACCAAATGAGTTTTGTACCTTACACCGTTATTTGCAATAGTTGCAACATAGGTGGCAAGTTGAACGGTGGTAAAGGTGTTGTCAGACTGGCCTATTGCCGCCTGCACGGTGTTGCCCTCGTACCAGGTGGTTGAGTCTCTGCCTGCAAGCACGCCTGTATTTTCGTCAACTTCAAGCCCTGTTTTTACACCAAGACCGAATTTCTCGGCATAAAGATACATCGTGTTGATACCTGTTCTTCTGCCGACTTCGGCAAAGTAATAGTTGCACGACCTCTCTATTGCTTTACGAAGAGCAATCGTGCCGTGATTTCCCATACAGTTTACTACATAGTTTTTGTAATAATCATAATGTTGGGTGCAGGTGATTTCTGTGTTCTCGGTAATAATACCCTCCTGCAAAGCGGCAAGGGCTACGCAGGGTTTAAACGACGAACCGGGGGCAAACGCTCCCAAAAAAGCACGGCTGTACATCGGCGCGTGTTCGTCTGTAAAAAGGTACTCGCTGTAATCGGGGTCGTAGTATTTTGATATATCGTAGTTCGGGCAGGACGCCGCCGCCAAAACGGAAAAGTCTTTGAGCGACAGCATAACAGCACCGCCGCAGTAGCAGTCTTCGCCCAATTTATCCGTTTGTTTTTTATTGTTCGCTTTTGCGGATTTTACCTGTCTTTCTCCCTCTTCGCGGGCAAGTTTTACATTTCTTTCCAGAGAGTAATTTGCAACTTCCTGTATGTTTGAGTCTATCGTAAGGTAAACTGTGTTGCCGGGTTTTGCTTCAACCGTATTCGTTTCGTTTACTATGTTTCCGTTTTCATCTTTTGTTATCAGTTTTGTTCCTGCTTTGCCTTTGAGTTCATTCTCAAGTGCTTCTTCAATGCCGAATTTTCCGATTTCGTCATCAAGGGAATATCCGTCGTCTTTGTGTGCTTCGTAGTCTTCTTCGCTCATTGCTCCGACAACGCCCAAAATATGTGGGATAAGTGTTCCGTTTTTTATTACTCTTTCGTTGGTTGTCCGTATTTCAACAGCAGGAATTTCCTGTGTTCTTTCGCTGATAATCGCAACTGTTTTTTCGTCGATTTTTGAAGCAAAAACATAGGATGTTGAATATGAAAAACCTTTTTTCTCCATATTGTAACGAACTGAAATTACATCTCTTTTTTCCGCTTCTGTTCCTATATTTTCCGCTTCATAACGCTCTGCAAGTTTTTCGATTATCGTTTCGGGAGAAGTTAAGTTTTCATCATTTAACATACTTTCCGATTGAATATATTGCAAATCGCTTTCGTAGTCTTTATCAAATTCGTATCCGCTGTCGGAAAGTTTTATCGGCAAAGCATCAATCCATTTTGCATCACAAACATTTATCAGTTTTATTAGCGACAAAATAACAGAATTTGTTTCGCCGTCTTTCAAGTAAATCTTATTTATTACTATGTTGTATGCGGTTTTGTTTACGGAAAGCGGTTTTCCGTTTACATCGAGAATTTCGCCTCTTGTGGCGTCAAAATTTTCTTCATACGATGCCGACTGGGCAGAGAGTTTTTTGTACTCATCACTCTGTATAATCTGCCACGAAAAAAGTCTTGCAACAAACAGCCCGAAAATTAAAAAGGCGAGTACAAGACAGATTATGATACGCGACTTGTTGTTATCTTTCATCTGTAATACTCACCCCTTTTGTCTTGTAAATATAAATCAGTTTCCCGCGCTCGAAAGCCGTGAATAAATAAACTTGTTAAGAAAATAGAACACCGGTGCAAAAATAAAAGTCAAAAATATTCGGGAAATATAGTTATTTTTGAAAAACAGCCAAGCGTTTGTTCCTATCGGCAAAAGGTAGGAAAAAACAAACTGCAAAAACAGCACTAAAGAAATCACGACAAGTGAACAAAGAACAACTCCGAAAAAGTTGACGGAAATAATATTGTTTGCACAGTAGCCGAGAATAAAGCAGATAATTGTCAACGCAAAAGTAAAAGTGCCGACAGTTCCGCAGTAAGAATAATCAAGCAATAGTCCACATACAAGCCCGAAAATCATAGACGGAATTTCTCTTTCGTAAACCGAAATCGAAATAGCAAGAGCGAGCAAAAAGCACGGTTTCGCATTAAAAAATTCGGGTAAAAAATTCGGCGTTGTTTCCAAAACAAAGAGCAAAATTATCTCAACCGTATAAGCGAGATATCTGAAAAAAGAATTCGTTTTTTCCATATCAGTCACCGCTTTTGAGGATTTCGCCTTGACCTTTAAATTGAGTTATAACGGCAACGCAGTTTATCGTTTCGATATCGTCGTACGGTCTTACAACGGCATAAAATGATGTGTCAAAATTATCGTAACATACTTCTTCGACTTCGCCGATAATCAAATCTTTCGGATAAAGTCCGCTTATACCCGTTGTCGTTATGATGTCGCCGACTTTGACTTTGTTATCGCTGCTTAACTTTGCAAAAGTTGTGAGGTTATCGTTACAGTAATTTGCGTTTCCCGATACAATTCCCGTGTCTTTGCTTTTTTTGTCAATACAGCCGATACTCGTTTGCGGGGATAAAATCGTTACGACTTTGCAGGTGTTGTTATCTACTTCGGATACCCTGCCGATAACTCCGTTTTCGGTAACAACAGGGTCGTTGACTTTAACGGAAGATGTGCTTCCTTTGTCAAGGGAGAATGATGAGAAATCGTCGTTTGCATCTCTACGCAAAACCGTTGCGGGAACAAGGGTATATTCGGGATTTTCTTTTTTCAGGTTGTAGAATTTCCAAAGCCTTGCGTTTTCCTCTTTTGCCGTATAGTAGTCAACAAGTTTAGAACGCAGGTCGGCGTTCTCTTTTTTTAAGTTTTCGTTTTCTCTTTGAAGTTCGCTGTAGGGCTTTTGTGCTTCGTTGTCGGTAGAAACAGCCGTCACCTTTGACAGCCCGTATGTAAGCGAAGAAAGCGACGAGGATAAAAAGTTGTTCTGCACATTGTGAGTAAACACAAAAATCATAATCAAAACAAAGATTATGCAGACAAGAACTTTTACTGAATTTGACTTAAAAAATTCTTTCATTTTATCCTCCTTTTTACTTCCTTTGTTATCAAAATTGAAAATTGACAGGTTAAATTTTTAACCCATCAAATTTTCAAAAATTTACTTCTTTTTTGAATCCCTGTCATAGTTTGGGTCTAACTTAATCCCCGTACCGTCGACTACGCAGTCAAGCGGTCTTTGGGCAACATATACGGGCATACCCGTCTGTTCGCTAATCAGCAAGTCGAGTCCTTTGAGCAAGGCTCCGCCGCCTGTGAGCATAATTCCGTGGTCAATAATATCTGCGGAAAGTTCGGGCGGGGATTTCTCCAATGTTGACAAAATCGCGTCAACGATAATTGCAAGCGGGTCTTTTAACGCTTCTCTGACTTCTGCCGCCGTTATACGGATATTTTTCGGCAAGCCGTCAACAAGGTTGCGTCCTTTTACGGTCATATCGCCTTCGTTTTCATACGGATATGCCGAGCCGATTGCTATTTTAATATCTTCTGCGGTACGTTCACCGATAAGAAGATTATACTTTTTCTTGATGTATGTGATGATAGCCTCGTCGAATTTATCGCCTGCAACACGAACAGAACAAGAGGCAACTATATCACCCAAAGATACAATGCCGACTTCGCTTGTACCGCCGCCGATATCGACAACCATACTGCCTGTCGGCTCGTTTACGGGAAGTCCCGCGCCGATTGCCGCCGCCATAGGCTCTTCGATAAGTTCAACATCTTTTCCGCCTGCCTGACGAGCAGCGTCTTCTACGGCATTCCTTTCAACTTCGGTAACTCCCGACGGGATACATATAACTATTCTCGGTCGTGAAAGGAAATTCGATTTAACAACCGTTCTGATAAAATATTTCAGCATAGTTGCTGTAATCTCAAAGTCGGCAATAACTCCGTCTTTTAGCGGTCTTATTGCAACGATTGAGCCGGGTGTTCTGCCTATCATATCCTTTGCTTCCTGTCCTACTGCAAGGACAACATCTTTTCGTACATCGACTGCAACTACGCTTGGCTCACGCATAACAATACCTTTGCCCTTCATATAGACTAAAGTGTTCGCTGTGCCTAAATCAATACCGATATCTTTGGTAAACATAAAAAATCCCCTTTCCACTTATAAGAGTATTTCCTTATCTTGATAAAGTATAACCGAAATACATATTGTTTTCAATAAAAATATAAGACCTATTTCATTAACCCGTTGAGCCGAAACCGCCTTCGCCTCGTTTTGTTTCGTCAAGGTTTTCTGTTTCGACTATGTTCGGGTATTCGACCTTTTGGATAACAAGTTGAGCAATTCGCTCGTGAGTTTTTATTTCATACGGCTCTTTTGAGATGTTATGAAGTGCAACGCAAATTTCTCCTCGGTAGTCGGAGTCAATTACCCCGACACAGTTTGCAAGTGTAATTCCTTTTTTGACGGCAAGTCCCGAACGGGCATAGACATAGGCTACAAAGTCTTTTTCAATGCTGATTGCTATTCCCGTTTTGATGAGTTTTGTATCACCGGGTAAAATAGTTTCAGCATTGTCTATACAGGCGTACAAATCGAGTCCCGCAGAACCGTTTGTCGCACGGGTAGGGATAATTGCGTTTTTGTTTAATTTCTTGATTTTTATTTCACTCATATAAACTCCCTGCAATTTTTAATATCTTCTTGCAAAATAAAAGATATATTTCTTTATTAAAATTATCAAAAAGAAAGTACGGAAAAACTATAATTTCAGTAAAGAAATTTGCTTTTTTCTAAAAAATAATTCTTTAAAAGATTGTGAAATTTTTAACATCCTTTAACACCGCGAAGATACAAACCGTGTGTAAAACGCTCGAATTTAAGATTTTGACTTAATTTTTCAAGGGTTTTTTCCTTATTTTCCACAGAGTTTTCAACAGTGAAGTGCAAAACTGTGAAATTCGGGTTTTGTTCTTTATAAATCTTTTCGGGCAAAATAAGCGGTACGCAATTTAGTATTTCGACATAGTTCTCATGGCAAAATACGGTGAACTGCTCTCCTTTTCTATCTTGCAATTTTGCATTCTTTTTGCAAGATGAACAGTTTCCGCCCGCACCTTTTACAGGACAATTTCTTGTGAGCATTAAGGGCAGATAACCATAAGTGACTAATCCTGTCGGTATATATCGAACTAATTTTTCGGCATCTTTTTGTTCAATTTCCAAAGAGAGTTCGGCGTCTTTTATGCCGTATTCTTTCGCCCACAAGAGGGAAAACGAATTTGTAAAATTCATCGAAAAGCCGGCGTGAACGGTAAATCCCATTTCTTTTGCAAAATAAACGGAGGCTATATTGTGGCACAAAACATCTTTTATGTTGATACTCTGTACCTCTTTGAGTTTTTTTATAAGTTCTTTTTCCCGACCGAACATCGCACGGGGGAGTTCGACACCTATATGATACCCAAGGTTTATTAAAGTTTTTGCTTTGTCTATATCAATATTGTCAAGATTGATGAAAATATATTCAAAGTCAGCAAATTTTTTCGGGATATTCATATCGTTTGTGACAACACGGCGGGGAAATCGAGTTTGCTTTGGTATATCTATTGTCGGCAACTTGTAGTCGACAAATTTGTAATTATGATGAATTTGTCGTTTTTGCGACATTTTTTCGAGGGCAGTTCTGCGAAGTTTATTGACGGCGGAAATCGGAAAAGAAATTCCGTCTTCTATCTCAATTTCAATATTTTTTACTTTGTACGGGGTACCGCCTGTTTTTTTGAGGTTTTCCTCTGCTCGCTCACGCGATAAACTTACTTTCTCCGCTTTCTGTGCAAAATCCTCGGAATAAACCGTGATACTATGCACTTTATCCGATACGGAAAGTTCGGCTTTTTCGCCTTGTTTTACACAAAATTTGAAATCAATCTCAATTTTTTGTACTTCGTCTTTGTAGGAATTTTCAATTTCTTTTAAGAGTTTTGTATCGGCTGAAACAACATCTTCCTTTTGCCTTATGCCGAACATTTCTTTGTTACGCTTTCCCGTAAAATAGCCGTCGGTAAATCCCGAACGGGCAAAAACCGCCGACAAATCGTGCTTTGTTTTGTCAGACACAAAGCCAAAAGTTTTCTGCTCAAAGCATGCTTTTGTTGCGGTGGCGACATATTCGGGGCGTGTCATTCTTCCTTCAATTTTTGCACTTTTAACGCCGATATTTTCGAGTTCGTCAAAGTAACTGATAATGCTGTTGTCCTTAAGACTTAAGGCGTTTTTGCTGTCACACAGGTAAAAAGGAAGTCTGCACGGCTGGGCACACATCCCGCGGTTTGCACTTCTTTGTCCGAGCATAGCAGAAAAAAGGCATTGTCCAGACATAGACATACACAGCGCCCCGTGAACAAAAACTTCGAGTTCGATTTCGGGACAGAAATTGTGGATTTCTTCTATCTCTTTAATTGAAAGTTCTCTTGCAAGCACAACCCTTTTAAAGCCCATTTCAAAAAGTGCTTTCGCACCAAAGGGTGTATGAACGCTCATCTGGGTAGAGCCGTGCAAAGGTAAATCGGGTACGGTCTTTTTGATAAGATATGAAAGTCCGATATCCTGGACAATAACTGCGTCGATATCCCTCTTTGATGCTTCTTTTACAAGGGATAATGCCCTCTCGATTTCGTCATCAAAAACAAGGGTATTTACTGTCAAATAGACTTTTACATCTCTTTCGTGGCAGTATTTGACACAAAAATCGAGTTCGTCTAAATCAAAATTTTTCGCATTTGCTCTTGCGGAAAAGGATTTCAAGCCGACATAAACGGCATCACAGCCACAGCGTACTGCCGCCTTTACAGAGTCCGTTCCTCCGCAGGGAGAAAGTATCTCGATACTATTCATTGTCGTTGTCAAAAAGTGTGTACTGTCTTTGCGGTGTATATCCTTTTTGTTCTGATTGTTTGTTTTCAAACTTCTGTTTGTACGGATTTTCGTGCTTGTGTTCGTGGCGAGGTTTCTTTATCGGCGAACTAACATAAGGCGGTGTGTTATCAACCTTTTTTTCCTCTGCCTGAATAGGCTTTTTTTCTACTTCCACCTTGATTTCATTTGGAAAATCAAAAGACAAGTCATCTTGTGATGTCACGCTTTCTTTCCCCGCTTCTTTTGACGTAATGACAGTTGCTTTTTTGCTGTCAATGAGCCTTTGCTTTTCGTCTGTTAATTTTTCTATCTCTTTTTTGAGATTTTCGTTTTCATTTTTAAGTGAAGAAATTTCGGTGATATAGTCTTTTATCTGGTCTTTTATTTCGTTAATTGCTTTGCGTGCTTTACGCTCGTCGTCGCAAAAATCCAACGCCGCCAAAACGGAACACTTTTCTCTTGACATATTCATTCTTGCCATAAAAGTATTGATTTTTGCATCGACGGATGCGGCAATATCCATTACATTTTTATCGCTTTCATCGGTGACAAGGGTAAACCTTTGTCCCGCAACCAAAACGGATACTTTGTTTTTCTCCATAATGACCTCGCTCTTACTTTATTTTTCTGTAAGGTGTAATTTTCTGACCGAAAAGTTTTTCAAAATACGGGAGTATTCCCTTTCTGTCGGGAGTAAGTTC
>JAZLJE010000132.1:0-20804 GCA_045617705.1 Ruminococcus sp. | reverse complement strand
TATGGTTGTAAGGGCTTATATTCAAAACAAACTGTTCAAATACAGTATAAAAGTTATGGTGCAACCTCATATACAAATGCATCTTCTACTGTTTCTCCCGGTAGTGTTAAAATCAAATCTCGTTATTGGTCTGACGTTGATTCTACTACAGAATCCGAAACCGATCCATTTAACACCTCAGGTTCCTATGATACTGCAGTTAAAACAGCAACAACTACCTTAACTCGTACTGCTACAACTGCCGGCTATACTTTTATAGGTTGGTATAACAGTAGCGGTACGCAATTAGGTACTAATGATACTTATTCTTATACAACCGGCAGTGATACTACTATTTATGCTCGCTTTGACCAAAACTCAGTAAAAGTAACCTTTAACGCAAACGGTCATGGTACTGCTCCGACAGCACAAACTATTGCTTATGGTGGAAAAGCAACAAAGCCTTCTGACCCGTCAGCAACAGGATATACATTCGGCGGTTGGTATAAAGAGGCTGCATGTACAAATGCATTTAGTTTTGATACTGCTATTACAAAGGCAACAACCCTCTACGCAAAATGGACTCCAAAACAATACACTATCACTTATAAAGACCAAGGCGGTGGCACTTTCTCCGGTACTCATGCGAGTGGCTACCCGACAAAACATACCTATGGTACAGCAACTACATTAAAAACTGCAACTAAAAATGGATATACATTTGGCGGATGGTTTACATCTTCCAATTGTTCAGGCACTGCTATAACATCATTGGGTGCTACAGCCTATACTGACAATATCACTCTATATGCAAAGTGGACTGAAAAGTACTATACCGTCACCGTAACTTCTTCTAGCACAACCGGTACATTTACAGCATGGCAGAAATTTGGCGGTACAGAAACACAAATAGGTACCTATTCAAAAACTTCTGGTACTACTACTTTCCAAATTCGTGATAGCGCCGAACTCTATATTCAGTTGACTCGTGATAGTACCAATCAAAAGATTGCTTCACTTACCGTCAACAATACATCAAAGGCTTCTAATCTCAACGGCGATTATGCAAAAACACAAGTTTTGACTTCTGTTACTGCCAATGTCACTATTAATTACAATGTAAACAACAAACCGTATGTTGAAGTACTGAAACCGGATAATACTTCTGCTTTATATTCAATTACTTATGTCAGTGAAGGACAATCACATACAAGTAGTAATTTGAATCCGACAGCAAGTAGCCGTAAGTATGTATATTGCGATTACGGTACTTCTGCAACTGTTGTTGCTAATAACGCAACAGGCTATTATTTGACAGATTTGGTCAACGATAGTGGCACTTCTTATGGTGCGACCGTGAATCCTAAGCAGATGACCTACACGATTTCGTCTGTTACATCTACCCTAAAATTCAAATCTGTTCAGACCGCAAATCCTGCCCCACCGACATTGACATTCAATTATCCCGGTGGTTCAACTTACAAGCAGGGTGGTAACCCCATTACACCAACCTATTATTACTCACCTTCTTATGACGGAAATCCTGCGGTATCAAGCGTGGACGAAAGTTTTGCGTGTACTGCTGCTTCGGGTGGCTCTGCAACAACTTCTACTTGCACAGTAAATTCAAGTAACGGTACATTTTCTTCAGATGTACCCGGCGAATATACAATTACATATACAGTAACCCTTCATATCATAAACGGAGAAACTGTTACGGCTTCAACAAATGCTACCGTGACTGTAAATGCAGCACCAAAATATACAGTATCATTTACAGCACAAACCCGTGATGGTGTTGCGGGCTATACCGATAATTCAGCATTGAACAGCGTGTTATCCGGTGGCGGTGAGATTACCGAGGGCAACTCTACTACTCTTGTTGCTGCATCAGAAGCCACTGTTTCCTCAAAGAAATGGTACTTCCGTGGGTTCAAGAAAGACGGCGGTTCACTGACACTTGGTACAGAAGACGGCAACAACTATAAATTAAATGTCACAGATGTCCAGTCGGAACAGACATACTATGCTTATTATTCTACAGCACCGACTTCTGTTGTACCTTCGTATGCGACAACTATTCCTCATAATAGCGATTTTGTAGTTTCAGGTATAACATCTTCAGGTGGTAGCGGAACATATTACTACGAGTATTCATTTGTCTCTTACGGAAGTTCAGATAACTACCAAAGAACTAATTCAAACACAATTACAGTAACAACTCCGAATATCGGTCACTATATTTTCAAATTGAGGGTTTATAGTGACGAAGTAGATACCTCTACTTCAAAGAGAGCATCTATGACTCAAGTTATTGAGTCACAAGATATCTATGTTCTTTATCCTTCAGAACGGTTTACTGCAACATTTACAGATGAACAGGGATATTTTGATGGTGATGGTGAGACTCCTCAAACCCCGTACCGTGTCGGAAAAGATCATAACTGTTCTATAACAATCACACCGACAAGTGGTACACAAGGAACTTACTATTATAAATTTGGAGAAAATGCTTATTCTCAAACCGATACATATACTCTTCCGATTTCTACCGAAGGTGTCGGAGCAAAAAGTATTACCTGCCTTATGTATTTTATTGATTCTTCCGGCGTTCAGTCCGGCGAATCAAGTGTCACGATTTATTATTACATCGTTTCCGATTTCGCTATTGTGAAGAACGAAATTCAGAAAATTTATACTGAAGATCAACTCGAATCTTTGGATATTAAAGCCGAAGCCGGTGAAGAGTCCGAAGACTATGGCGTTCAGTTTGCTATATCACAAGACGGCAATACTTATGGCGACCCCAGCGAAAGACTTTCATTTGAAATAGTTGACGATAGAATTTTTGCTACATTCCATGTGTATGAACATCTCAACGATAGCGGTGTAGCATATTTCAAGGCACAGTTTTTCGATGGAGATAAGCCATCCGGTGTCGATTATGCTCATACATTCTTTGGTACAAGAATTTCATCCGGAACACAGGTCATTTATTTCAAGAATAATTCAGGAAATGATTTGGATATGACCACTACCCGCTTAATGGCTTGTTTCAGAAAATCAGGTACTGAAGAGTCGTGGGTAACTATGCAGAAAATAGGCAATAGTCAGATTTTCCGTGCCACAGTTCCAAAGGAATATACTGCTGATGTAACATTCTACCTTATGGATTCATCAAAATATAAGGCTGATATGTCGACTGCTACCGAAACATTCTATTTCGCAAAATCTTCGCTACAGAGTTTGTCATCACACCTTGCAAACGGTGAATATATGTTCACGATGACTTCAATTAGCGGACACAATATTGTTTCGTCAAATCCTGCGTGGGCGATATATTCAAACTGATTTTAAGATAGAATTATAAAAGGAGGTGAGAACCATGAAAAGTAAGACTGCTTCTCAATCAAAAAAGAACCAATCGAATAAACGAAATAATAAATTCGGAATTGTACTTATCTGTTTTTTAGCAGGACTTATACTTGTTGTTAATGTAATTACTGCAAGTTTTTCATGGTTTGAGCCTGAAGTTAAACATGGTGATGTTATCAATTTAAGTGAGACATCATGGCTGCGTACGGAGGATTGCGTAATAACTCAAAATTTCCTCGGCTCTGTTGATGGAAATAATCATTCTATTGTTTATAATACAGAGATTGGAAAAACCGGAAGTCAATCAATTCAGCCAAATAATAAAGCGTATTTTAAGACTGTTATTAATAACAATAGCGAAAAATACCCCACTAATATTTCTTTGTATATCAGTGAGTTCCCCGGTGGTGCCGGTGGTGTCAATCTTGCGGTAACTTATCCGTCAAATACTTATCGTACATTTTTATCAAAACAAACTGATTTAGGTATTATCCGTAATGCGAATGTTACCAACAGAGAAAAAGGTAACGCCTCTTCCGGCATTCTTGAAGTAGAGTGGTTTGTAGATAATAAGTCAAGCAGCACCGTAAATATTGATTTTTCAAAATTGTATTTAATGTATAACTAAGGAGAATAACTTTGAAAAAAGTCCTGAATGTTATCGCAACAATTTTCCTTGTTGTACTCATCCTTATCGTAATTTTTGTCTTTATGGCAAGAGTATCCGGCGATACTCCAAATGTTTTTGGATATCAGGTTTTTCGTGTTTCTTCCGGCAGTATGGAGCCAACGCTGAAAATCGGTGATGTTATTCTTGTTAAGAGAACAGAGCCGTCTTTGGTTAAAAACGGTGATATTATTACCTACAGGGGTACAGAAGGTGATTTTCGCGACAAGATTATCACGCACAAAGTTGTTGAAGAACCGGTGATTAATGAGTACGGCGAGTATGTTTTCCAAACATGCGGTATTGCAAAAGACGCTATTTTGGACCCGAAAATAAATGGCAACCAGATTTTAGGCGTTTATGTTTCAACAATACCTTTGCTTAATTACCTTTATTCATTCTTCTTGACCGATTACGGTTTGATAGCATTTATCGGCTTGATAGTAGTCTTGTTCGGCTATGAAATGATTTCTTTGATTTTGTCATATCGGCATCTTGATGAGTATGCCGCCGAGGATGACAAAGAGGAAACACCTAAAGAAAAAAAGAATAAAGAATAAAAAATTTCTCACCTCGCTTTTGCGGGGTGATTTTTCTTGCAAAACTTTTTCCTTTTTGATAGAATATCTATATACTAAATTCTATATATATTGAGGTAATTATGAGCGACGAACATAAAGGTCACCGTGAGCGAATGCGAAAAAAATACCTTCTAAACGGTATTGATAATTTTGAACCGCACGAGGTGCTTGAATTTTTGCTTTTCTACTGTGTTCCGATGAAAAATACATCAATATTGGCGCATAAGTTACTAAACAAATTTGGTTCAATTTCCGCCGTATTTGATGCACCGATAGATATACTCCTTGATTTTGGACTTACCGAAGCACAGGCAACTTTTCTAAAACTGATGCCCGATGTTGCACGGCTCTATATCGATGACAAACACAACAACGATGAAAAAGTAATCAGAAGCGATAATATAGCACAGCATATCCTTAACAAATTTATCGGCAGGGAAGATGAGAATGTCCTTGTATTGCTGTTAGACTCAAAGGGCAAAGAGTTGTTTTGCGGAGTTGTATCAAAAGGCTCGATTTCAACGAGCGAGATACCTGTCCGCAAAATTGTCGACTATGCTCTGCGTTACCACGCACGAAGTGTGATTATCGCACACAATCACCCAAGCGGTGTTGCCCTGCCTTCGCGTGATGATTTGGTTGCAACTGCTAATATAAAAAACGCTTTGTCCCTTGTCGGTGTGAAACTTGTTGACCATTTTATCGTCGCAGATAACGATTGCGTCTCACTTTTTGAGTCGGCTATAGGAAAAGACCTTTTTGAATAACGGTGTATTATGTATAAGATTTTTATTGTAGAAGACGACAATTCAATAGCACAGTCTATTGCAAAGACCGCGAATTTATGGGGCTTTGAGTCGAAAATTTGCTCGGATTTTCAAAATGTTATGGGTGAATTTAGTGAGTACTTACCTCATATCGTTTTACTTGATATAGGCTTGCCCTTTTCGGGCGGATATCATTGGTGTAGCGAGATAAGGAAGATTTCAAAAGTTCCGATTATTTTCGTTTCCTCTGCATCTGATAATATGAATATCGTAATGGCGATGAATATGGGTGCTGATGATTTTATCGCAAAACCTTTTGACTCAAATGTCCTTATGGTAAAGGTGCAGGCACTACTGCGACGCAGTTACGATTTTGCCGTAAATTCGCCCATGCTTTCGCACAAAGGTGCAATATTAAGCACAGGAGATAATACCCTTTCATATAACGGAGAAAAGATAGAACTGACAAAGAACGAGTATCGCATACTTTTTTGCCTTTTGCAGAATAAAGGCAAAGTTGTCAGCAGAGAGAAGTTGATGGAACACCTTTGGGAAACCGACAGTTTTGTCGATGAAAACACCCTGACCGTAAACATCAACAGATTAAGAAAAAAGTTAGAACAACATTCACTTTCTGATTTTATTACAACAAAATTCGGTGTAGGCTATATTGTGGAGTAATTTATGACTTTGTTTTTGCGCTATGTTAAATCAAAATCAAAAATAATAATTTTGCTTTTTGTTTTTGCGGTAGTGTTTTTTGTTTCGTTTTTGCTGTATCAACTGCCGATTAGTGCTGTGATTTATCCTTTCTTTTTGTGCCTTGTTTTTTTAGGAATATTTACAGCATTTGACTTTCGAAAAACTAAAATAAAACACGAAAAACTTACTAAACTTGCAAATTCTATAGACACTTTCTCTCAAACGGATATTGATACAGAAAGCATAGGAGAAGAGGATTTTTGCAAAATAGTAAAGGTTCTCAACGAAGAAATAGGCAGAATAAAAGCAGAAGATTTCGCAAAATACCGCGATATGACCGACTATTACACCGTTTGGGTACACCAGATAAAAACGCCGATTTCATCTATGAAACTTGTGTTGCAAGACGAAGACAGCGAATTCTCACGAAAAGTATCGTCAGACCTGTTTCGTATTCAACAGTATGTTGATATGGTGCTTGCCTACATTCGCCTGTCATCTGTATCTTCCGACTATGTTTTCAAAGAGTATGCTCTCGATGATATAATAAAGCCCTGTGTACGAAAGTTTGCGTCCGAGTTTATTTCACGAAAACTTACTTTGTGCTATGAGCCAACAAATAATAGCATCATAACAGACGAAAAGTGGTTTTCCTTTGTCATTGAACAAATTATGTCAAACGCTTTGAAATATACAAAAAGCGGTACAATTACTATCAGCGTAGAAGACAACAAACTTTGCATATCCGACACGGGAATAGGCATAAATAATGAGGATATCCCACGCGTTTTTGAAAAAGGCTTTACGGGATATAATGGTCGAGATGATAAGTCAGCAAGCGGTTTAGGACTTTATTTGTGCAAAAAAATATGTGATAACCTTTCTTTGAATATAAGTATTGAGAGTGAGATTTCGGTAGGAACAAAGGTAATCATTGACTTGTCACAGAAAAAAGAAAATTTTGAGTAAATCTTACATTATTGTAAGTTAATAGCGGGAAATGTAAGCCGATGAAATGGAATTGCATTTCCCGTTTTTGTATAATTATCTCATAAAGATCGGAGGAGATATTATGTCATTACTAAAAGCAGAAAATTTGAAAAAGACTTATTCAACGCGCATAGGCTCCAATAAAGTTGAAGCGTTGAAAAATGTAAACTTTACTGTAGAAAAAGGCGAATTTGTCGCAATAATGGGGGAGTCAGGTTCCGGAAAAACAACCCTTTTGAATATCCTTGCGGCTCTTGATACACCGACTTTCGGAAGTGTTACCCTTGACGGCAAAGACTTTTCAAAAATAAAAGAAAAAGATGTTGCTACATTTCGCAGAGATAATTTAGGTTTTGTTTTTCAGGATTTTAATTTGCTCGATACATTTTCTTTAGAAGACAATATTTATCTACCGCTTGTTTTGGCAGGGAAAAAATATGAATATATGAAAGCAAAACTCAAGCCGATAGCAAAGAGACTCGGTATTACCGGGATTTTGAAAAAGTACCCGTATGAAGTATCAGGCGGACAAAAACAGCGTGCAGCGGTAGCAAGAGCGATGATAACCTCACCAAAGATTATCCTTGCCGATGAGCCGACAGGCGCACTTGATTCAAAAGCATCCGATGAACTGTTAAGGCTCTTTTGCGAAGTGAATAACGACGGTCAAACAATATTGATGGTAACTCATTCCGTAAAAGCGGCGTCCGTTGCTTCAAGAGTAATGTTTATCAAAGACGGCGAAGTCTTTCATCAAATTTACCGCGGAGACAGCACAAACGAAGTTTTGTATCAAAAGATTTCTGATACCCTTTCTATGCTCCAAAGGGGCGGTGATGAATAATGAAAACATTGTTCTACCCGAAACTTGCATACCAAGGGATAAAGAAGAATAAGCAACTATATATTCCGTATATTCTTTCCTGTATCGGTATGGTAACGATTTACTATATCTTTCATTTTTTGAGCTTGTCACCGCTTATTTCATCTTTAAAAAGCGGTGCTAACATAGCGTTTATTATGTCACTCGGAAAATTTGTTATGGCAGTTTTTGCATTATTGTTCTTGTTCTATACAAATTCATTTTTAGTTCGCAGAAGGTACAAAGAATTCGGACTATACAACATCCTCGGTATGGACAAACATTCTATTTCAAAAGTCGTTTTCTTTGAGTCAATCATAGTTTCAGTAATCAGTATAGTAAGCGGAGTTTTGATCGGCATAGTGCTTTCGAAACTCTGCGAGTTGGGGCTGATAAATGCAATTCATACAGAGGTAAACTATGATTTATCTATCCGCTTTGACGCAGTTTTGTATACGATTTTGATTTTTGCTTTAATCTTTCTTTTGCTGATGTTCAAATCTATCATAAGTGTCAGAAAGTGCAAACCGCTTGAACTTCTCAAAAGTGAAAAAGCAGGCGAAAAACCGCCGAAAGCAAATTGGGTTATAGCCATTATAGGAGTTGTTTTACTTGCTTCTGCCTACTATATTTCCGTATCGATAAAAAGCCCGCTTACTGCAATTTTGCTGTTCTTTGTAGCGGTTGTTATGGTAATAGTAGCAACATATATGCTCTTTATGTCCGGCTCGGTAGCCTTGTGTAAAATACTTCAAAAGAATAAAAAATACTACTATAAAAAACAGCACTTTGTTTCTGTATCCTCAATGGCGTACAGAATGAAACGAAACGGTGCAGGGCTTGCGTCTATCTGTATTCTTGCTACTATGGTGCTTGAATGATATCGTCAACATCAAGTCTGTATTTCGGCGCAAACGATACTTTGAAGTCACAGTATCCGCAGGAATGCAGAATTCAGATAAACACGCAGGGGATAGATAATCTCAACAATGACAACATCACAAGTGTAAATAGTGTATTTCAAAAAGTCTTTTCAAAGTATAACTGTACCCCGAAAAATGTAACAGAATTTAGTTTTGCAATGATATCGGGCGTGGTTGATAATAACGAAGTAATAATCGATGCTGACAATTTTGAAGGCCTTTCAAATTACGAAAATTTGAGAATGCTCTATTTTTATTCTGCAAAAGAATTTAACCGCCTTACAAATTCAAATATCAGCCTGAAAAACAATGAGGCATATTTATATACCGATAACTGCGAATTTAACGAAGATAATATTTCTCTTGGAGAATTAAAACTTGATGTAATAAAGCAGTCGGAAAAGTTCCCTTTTTCTTCATATTCAGGACCGACAATAACCTTTGTAGTTTCCGATTTATCGGTTTTGAAACCGCTTGACAGTATGTGCGATTTTTCGGGCGACAGAGTTTTACAGACTTGGTACTACTACGGCTTTGACACAGGCTTTGAAGACGAAAAGACAATAGAGTTGATGAACAGTATGTCAAATTCTTTGAATGACAGCGTATCAACACCGTTTACTGCAACCTCTTTGCCCGAAAATAAAGAAGATTTCTTCACGACATTCGGCGGATTATTCTTCTTGGGAATAATGCTGTCGGTAGTATTCATCTTTGCCGCCGCAATGATAATCTACTATAAACAGGTGTCCGAGGGATTTGAGGACAAAGCACGATTTGAGATAATGCAGAATGTCGGAATGACAAAAAGCGATATAAAAAAGAGCATAAATTCACAGGTGCTTACCGTGTTTTTTGCACCGCTTTTGTTTGCACTTTTGCACCTTGCGTTTGCGTTCCCGCTTATCTGGAAATTACTGCAACTTTTCGGACTTTCGAATTTAACCTATACAATATTGATAACGCTTTCGGCATTCTTGATTTTTGCAATATTCTATGCAATAATTTACAAACTCACCGCAAGAGCCTACTACAAAACAGTGTCAAAAACCGAATAAATTAATTCTTGTCTTATTTCCAAAATGTGGTATAATAAAGTTGATATAATTTCGGAGGTGTTTTTTGTGAAAAGAATTCTATCTGTTATTTTATGTTTTATTATGTTGCTGTCGTTATTCTCTCTCGTGCCGTTTTTGGCTTCAGCAAAAGAAATTGACGATGATTTAGTCGTCCTTTCGTCTGACGGTCTTTTTGGGTATTATCCTGTAGACGACGGAGAAATTGCAATATACGCCTATTATGGTGATGAAACTGTAGTAGACATCCCGACTTCCATTGACGGCTATACCGTTGTAGAAATTTTAGAAGATGCGTTTCACTACTGCGATAATCTTCAAACCGTAAATGTCCCCAAAACCGTATATATGATAGAAGCAGACTCGTTCTACGGATGCTACAACCTTAATGCCGTTAATGTTTCTGCTGAAAATGAATACTATTCTTCGCAAAATGGTATTTTGTATAGTAAAGACAAAACCGAACTTAAGTATTATCCTTTGGGAAAAACAGATACATCTGTTACCATTTTGGACGGAGTAGTCACCATTTGCGAAAAAGCATTTTCAAAGTGTGAAAACATAAAGAAAGTCACTTTTCCTTCAAGTGTAAAATACATAGAGTATGATGCTTTCTATTATTGTATCAATCTTGAAAAAGTCATCTTGTCATCAAACTTGTTGAGCATTGGCGATTACGCATTTGAAAGTTGTGAATCACTTAAAGAAATCAGTATTCCCGCTTCTGTTACAAGTATTAAAAATAGCGCTTTTTTCTATTGCTATGCTCTTGAAGCAATAAATGTTGTATCAGACAACAAGAATTATTCATCCGAAAACGGAGTTTTGTTTAACAAGAATAAAACTGAATTGTTATTATACCCGACAAACAGATTTTCTTTTTCCTATACTATACCAAGCACGGTTACAATTATATCCGAAAGAGCGTTTTATAATTGCGACAATATCGAGAATGTCACTATCCCAAACAGTGTCACAACAATAGAAGATTACGCTTTTGAAGACTGTGATTGTTTAACAGAAATAAAAATTCCCGGTAGCGTGAAAACAATCGGCGAGTATGCATTTAGTACGTGTTCAAATTTAGAAAAAGTCGTGTTGGAAGACGGTATTGAAACTATAGAAAACTATGCGTTTTCTTATTGCTATTCACTCAAAGATATTACCATTCCCAAAAGTGTAAAAACCATTGGTGACGGTGTGTTTGAATTTTGTGAAAACCTGTCAGCAATTTCCGTCGCAAGCGGAAACAAGCACTATGTTGCTGTAGACGGAATTTTGTATGATATCGCAAAGACAAAGATTTTGCGTTATCCACCTTTGAAAACCGATACAAGTTTTACAGTCCCCGCAACAGTTACCGAAGTCACAACCGGCTCTTTTTCCGATTGTAAAAACCTCACAAAAGTAACTTTGCCCACGAATTTACAATATATCGGTAGTGAAGTGTTTGATGGATGCACTTATTTGAATAGTATAGTTATCCCCGACAAAGTCGAAGAAATCGGCAGTTATGCTTTTTCATATTGCCAAAATCTTGAAAGCCTCACGATAGGAAAGAGTGTAAAAATAATCGGTACCGATGCTTTTTACTATTGTGAAAAACTCAAGAAAGTAACTATTCCCGACAGCGTTGAATATTTATATGCGTACGCTTTTGAGTATTGCACGAATTTGAGCGAGGTCAAATTTGGTAAGAATATCAAAGAAATTGAATATGATGCCTTCATAGGTTGTAAAAACCTAAAGAGCGTTACCTTGCCCGCGGGTATAGAATATATTGGTTCTTACGCTTTGGGATATACCGGTAATTGGTCCGAAAACGAAGGAAAAGTTGAGGGCTTTACAATAATCGGCAGAAAAGGCAGCGACGCCGAAAGATATGCAAATGAAAACGACTTTATCTTTAAAGAATCCGGAGAAAGAATAAAAGGCGATGCCGATATGGACGGCTCTGTTACCGTTGTTGATGCAACAATTATTCAAAAATGGCTTGCACATCTTGTTACTGACAGTCAGATTGACCTTTCTGTTTCCGATACCGACAACGACGGTGCTGTAACAGTAGTCGATGCAACCCGTATTCAAAAATTCCTTGCAGGCCTTATCGAAGAACTCTGAATACAAAAAACTAATAAACTTAACACTTAATACTTAAAACTTAAAACTAAAATGCCCATAGTACATAAAGTGCTATGGGTATTTTCTATGAAAATTTTTCATCAATACCTATTTTCTTTTTGTGTGTTTTGTGATATAATACCACTATATATTGTTTTTTCAGGGTTTTGAGCGAATAATATGCAAAGGAGGGTGAATATGGACAGATTTGTTTTACATTCCGACTATAGGCCGACAGGCGACCAGCCGACTGCGATTAATTCTCTTGTCAAAAGCATAGAGGATAACAACAAAGAAACAACTCTTTTGGGCGTTACAGGCAGTGGCAAAACTTTTACCATGGCGAATGTAATCGAAAAAATCAACCGTCCTACCCTCGTTTTGGCTCATAACAAAACTTTGGCGGCTCAACTTTGCTCCGAGTTTAAGGAGTTCTTTCCCGAAAATGCAGTTGAGTATTTTGTTTCCTATTACGATTACTACCAACCCGAAGCATATATCCCCTCAACAGATACCTATATCGAAAAAGACAGTTCAATAAATGACGAGATAGATAAACTGCGCCACAGCGCAACCCTTGCTCTTTCCGAAAGGCGAGATGTTATTATTGTTGCATCCGTTTCGTGCATATACAGTTTGGGCGACCCGATTGACTACCGAAATATGGTCATATCTCTGCGCCCCGGTATGCAGAAATCCCGCGATGAACTGATAAAAAAACTTGTCGAACTCCAGTACGAGCGAAATGACATCAACTTTATCCGTGACAAATTCAGGGTAAGGGGAGATATAGTCGAAATTTTCCCCGCTTCATCATCCGACAGAATTATTCGAGTTGAATTTTTCGGCGACGAAATCGACAGATTATCCGAGATAAATCCATTAACAGGCGAATTGATAGCAACACTAAAACATGCCGCAATTTACCCCGCATCCCACTATATTGTCGATGCAATGAAAATGGAGCGTGCGATAAAAGAACTCGAAAGAGAACTCGAAGAACGGCTCGAATATTTCCGCTGTAAAGGAAAACTTCTTGAAGCCCAGCGTATTGAACAAAGAACGCGTTACGATATGGAAATGTTACAGGAAATCGGAATTTGTTCGGGTATTGAAAACTATTCAAGAGTGCTTTCGGGCAGAAAACCCGGCTCCGCCCCTTATACTTTGCTTGATTATTTTCCAAAGGACTTTTTGCTTTTCGTCGATGAGTCCCATGTAACCTTGCCCCAAGTTCGCGGAATGTACGCAGGTGACCGAGCAAGAAAAACGAGCCTTATCGATTTTGGCTTTCGTTTGCCCTCTGCTTACGATAACCGACCTTTGTGCTTTGACGAGTTTTACGAAAGAGTAAATCAAGCAGTTTTCGTAAGTGCAACCCCCGGTGACTTTGAACTTGAAAAAAGCAAGGTCGTAGCAGAACAGATTATCCGCCCCACAGGACTTTTGGACCCCGAAATTTCTGTCCGTCCTACCGAGGGACAACTCGACGACCTTATTTCCGAAATAAATACAAGAGTAGATAAAAAAGAGCGTGTCCTTGTCACAACGCTGACAAAGAAAATGGCAGAAGATTTGACCGAGTATCTATCGCAAATGGATATCAAAGTCCGCTATATGCACCACGATATCGACACAGTCGAGCGTATGGAAATTGTCCGTGATTTGCGTTTGGGAGAGTTTGATGTTTTGGTCGGTATCAACCTACTTCGTGAGGGACTCGATATCCCCGAAGTTTCGCTTGTTGCGATTTTAGATGCCGACAAAGAAGGCTTTTTGCGTAGCGAGCGCTCATTAGTCCAAACAGTAGGCAGAGCAGCGCGAAATTCAAACGGTACCGTAATTATGTATGCCGACTGCGTTACCGACTCAATGAAAAAGGCGATAGTAGAAACAAACAGGAGAAGAACTATCCAGCAAAAATACAACGAAGAAAACTCAATTGTACCGAAAACGATTATCAAAAAAGTAAACGATATTCTTGAAATATCCACCCATAGCGACAAGTCGCTTGACAATATCGGAAAGATGTCCCGCGAACAAAAAGCAGAACTTATAAAGCAACTGACAAAAGAAATGCAGGCTGCGGCAAAACTTCTTGAATTTGAACACGCAGCATTTTTAAGAGATAAGATACGACAACTAAAAGGAAAATAAAACAGGAGAGAAACCAAATGGCTAAACCAAAAAAGAAACCCGAATACGGCAACGAGAGTATAGTAACTCTGAAAGGTCCCGACAAAGTACGAAAAAGACCTGCGGTTATTTTCGGCTCTGACGGTATCGAAGGATGCGAGCATTCCATATTCGAGATACTCTCAAACTCGATAGACGAAGCACGCGAGGGCTACGGCAAAGAGATTACTTTAACCCGCTACAAAGACGGCTCTATTGAGATAGAAGACCACGGCAGAGGTATCCCCGTAGATTACAACAAGAACGAAGAAAGATACAACTGGGAACTTGTTTTCTGCGAACTCTACGCCGGCGGAAAATATAACAACAACGAGGGCGAGTATTATGAGTTTTCACTCGGACTAAACGGTCTCGGACTTTGTGCAACGCAGTTTTCGTCCGAATATATGGATGCCGAAATTCGCCGTGACGGGAAAAAATACTTTTTGCATTTTGAAAAAGGCGAAAATGTCGGCGGACTCAAAAGTGAAGACTACGCACGAAAAGACACAGGCTCAAAAATTCATTGGAAACCCGATTTGGAAGTTTTCACCGATATTGATATCGAGCCGTCGTATTATCTCGATATTCTAAAGCGACAGGCAATAGTCAATCCGGGCATTAAATTTGTTTTCAGAGACCAAGACGGCAGGGGCTTTGATACAACCGAATTTTTATATGAAGACGGTATCACCGACCATGTAAAAGAACTTGTAGGTGATAATGCGATGACATCCGTTTTGTCATGGCAAACCGAAAGAAAAGTCCGCGACAGAGAGGACAAAGACGAGTACAAATGTAAGATAAACGCATCCCTTGCTTTTTCTAACAAAGTCAGCACCGCAGAGTACTATCACAATTCTTCGTATTTGGAACACGGCGGTGCTCCCGAAAAAGCGGTCAAGAACGCTTTTGTCTATATGATAGACTCTTACTTAAAGCAAAATTCAAAGTACAATAAAAACGAAAGCAAGATTACCTATCAGGATATTGAAGACTGCCTTGTTATTGTTATTTCATCGTTTTCGAGTGTAACATCATACGAAAATCAGACGAAAAAAGCAATAACCAACAAGGGTATTCAAGATGCGATGACCGACTTTTTCAAGAAACAACTTGAAATATATTTCATCGAAAATCCATTCGAAGCCGAGCAGATAGGAAATCAAGTACTTATCAACAAGCGTTCCCGTGAAAACGCCGAGAAAACTCGAGTTAAACTCAAAAAAGAACTCACAAAAAATATTGATATGACAAACCGAATAGAAAAGTTTGTTGATTGCCGAAGCAGAGATGTTTGTGAGCGTGAGCTTTTCATCGTTGAGGGTGACTCCGCTTTGGGTGCTTGTAAACAGGCACGAAATCCGAACTTTCAGGCGATTATGCCGATAAGAGGTAAGATACTCAACTGCCTGAAAGCAGACTATGACCGCATTTTCAAGTCACAGATTATTACCGATTTGCTGAAAGTTTTGGGATGCGGAGTACAGGTTCAGTCAAAAGCGAACAAAGATTTGTCAAACTTTGATATAAACAACCTGCGTTGGAACAAAGTCATTTTCTGTACCGATGCCGATTATGACGGCTTCCAAATTCGTACACTTTTGCTTACTATGATTTATCGTCTTACTCCCGATTTAATAGACGAGGGAAAGGTCTATATCGCCGAGTCACCGCTTTATGAAATCACAACAAAAGACAAAGTCTATTTTGCATATACCGAAAGCGAAAAAGACAAGTATATAAACGAAATAGGAAACGCAAAATTCACCGTTCAGCGTTCAAAAGGTCTCGGTGAAAACGAGCCCGATATGATGAACCTTACGACAATGAATCCCGACACAAGAAGACTTATCAAGGTTGTTCCCGACGACATAAAGCGCACAGAAGAAATTTTTGATATTCTTATGGGTGACAACCTGCAGGGACGAAAAGACTTCATAGTCGAAAACGGTGCAGACTACGCCGATATGCTTGATATAAGTTAAGAAAGGGGGAGGAAAATGGCAAGAAAAAAGCAAGATAAAACCGCACCGATAAAGCCGATAACAAACGGCGTTATTGCCGGTGCGGGCGAGATAATCGAACAGAAAATTGCATCCACAATAGAAGAAAACTATATGCCCTACGCTATGAGCGTAATTATGTCGAGAGCCATCCCCGAGATAGACGGGTTCAAGCCTTCCCACAGAAAACTTCTCTACACGATGTATAAGATGGGACTTTTATCGGGCGCAAGAACAAAGTCCGCAAATATCGTCGGTGCAACGATGAAACTAAACCCCCACGGCGACTCTGCAATTTACGATACCATGGTGCGTTTGTCACGAGGATATGAGGCACTTTTGCACCCCTATGTTGACTCAAAAGGTAATTTCGGTAAGTTTTACTCCCGTGATATGGCTTGGGCGGCATCGCGATACACCGAAGCAAAGTTAGACCCAATATGTAACGAACTTTTCAAAGATATTGACAAAGACACAGTAGATTTTGTCGACAACTACGACAACACAATGAAAGAGCCGGTGCTTTTACCCGCGTCTTATCCGTCTGTACTTGTAAATGCAAATACGGGTATCGCCGTAGGTATGGCGTCAAATATCTGCTCATTCAACCTGCGTGAAGTCTGCGAAACAACAGCAGCACTTATCAAAGACTCCGACCACGATGTAATTACAACCCTGCCTGCTCCCGATTTTTCCTGCGGAGCACAGGTGATTTATAACGAAGAAACAATCCGCGAAATATACCGTACCGGCAGGGGAAGTATCAAAGTTCGCAGTATCTACAACTACGACAAATCCGCAAATTGTATAGATATCTTGAACATCCCTCCGACTACCACAACCGAGTTGATTATCGAAAAGGTAATTGATTTGGTAAAGAACGGAAAAGTCAAGGAAATTGCCGATATCCGTGACGAAACAGGTCTTGACGGATTGAAAATTACAATCGATTTAAAGCGTGGTACCGACCCCGACAAACTGATGCAAAAACTCTTTAGAATGACTACCCTCGAAGACAGTTTTTCCTGTAACTTCAATGTTCTTATCGGCGGAGTTCCGATGGTACTCGGCGTAAAAGAACTATTAGAAGAATGGATTGCTTTTCGTATTGAATGTATCAGAAGGCGTACCTACTTTGACCTAAACAAAAAGAAAGACAAACTTCATTTGTTAAAAGGTCTTGAACTTATTCTCCTCGATATCGACAAAGCCATAAAAATCGTTCGTGAAACCGACGAAGAAGCAGAGGTTGTTCCGAATTTGATGATAGGTTTCGGTATCGACGAGTTGCAAGCCGAGTATGTAGCCGAAATAAAACTTCGTCACCTAAATCGCGAGTATATCTTAAAGCGTACAGCAGACATCAAGCAGTTGGAAGAAGACATAGTAACCTTAGAATCAATTTTAGCAAGCAAAGCAAAGGTAAAAAGCATTATTGTCAAAGAACTCAAAGAAGTAAGCGAAAAGTACGGCAAAGAGAGAAAATGCCCGCTACTTCATATTGACGATATCGACTCAAGCGTTGATTTCGAAGAAGAAATCCCCGATTACCCGGTAAACCTTTTCTTTACCCACGACGGATATTTCAAGAAGATAACACCGCTTTCTTTGCGTATGGGCGGAGAACAAAAACTCAAAGAAAACGACTTTATCACCCAGAGTATGGAGTCAACAAACAATACAGACATATTGTTCTTTACGAACAAATGTCAGGTATATAAAGCAAAGGTCTCCGATTTTGCAGACACAAAAGCAAGCGTCTACGGTGACTATATCCCCGCAAAACTCGGTATGGACGAGGGCGAACTGTGCGTATTTATGGTGAATACAAAGTCGTATGAGGGCTATCTGCTCTTTGCTTTTGAAAACGGTAAGGTAGCAAAAGTCGAACTTTCTTCATACAGCACAAAGACAAACAGAAAGAAACTTATCAACGCATACAGCGATAAATCACCCTTGGGCGGTATGGTATATACAAAAGAAGACGGCGAATTTGTCCTTACTTCATCATTGGGCAGAATGTTACTTTTGCATAGCGGAAGCCTTAATTCAAAGACAACAAAGAACACCCAGGGTGTAGCGGTAATGAAACTCAAAAAAGGTCATAGAGTAATGAGTATCGAGCCATACGAAGAAGGCAGATTTTCAAAACCGTCGAGATACCGTACCCGGACTTTGCCCTCAATAGGCGCATTACCCAGCGAAGAAGACGGAGCAAAGCAACTTTCTATCATATAACGGTTATAATTCTATATTAGAAAATAAAAATTGTACTTGCATTATTTGGTTTTATGTGATAGAATATATTGGATTGATAAGAAAAGTTATTGAAAGGAAGATATATTATGACAGTATGGGAGATTATTTTGGGTGCAGTTTTGATTATCGCATCTCTCATTATGATTATCGTTATCATTTTGCAGGAAGGTAACCAGCAGGGTGTCGGCGTAGTTTCCGGCGGTGCTGATACTTTCTTCTCACAGAATAAGGCTCGTACCTATGACAAAGTTCTTGCTTCCGCTACAAAATGGGTTGCAATCGGTTTTGTCGTTGTTGTTCTTGCTTTGAATATCATCGCATATTTTTCGAACAACGCATCAACTTCCGATGTTCCTACAGAGTCAAGTGTTTCCGAAGTAGCACCTGACACAGCAGAATAAGAATTTTTCGAGTATAACAATCATAAAATTGACTATCGGGTTTTCCGATAGTCTTTTTTTGTGGTGATTTTATGGTATATGTGGTAGTTTTGCTCTGTTCGTTTTTTGTGTTCTCATTCATTCACTTTTGTTCAAAAAATAAAAAGCCCTTTAAAAGGGCTTTGTTATCAATGGTAGTCGGACCTCTTACACTCATAATAGTCGATTTACTGTCGAGTGTAACAGGGGTATATGTTCCTATTTCAAATTTAAGCGTAATATCGTCGATAGTCGGCGGTATTCCGTCTGTTGCCTTGCTTGTAATGATGGGGATAATAGTTTAGAGAATAGAGTTTAACTCGTCGAGTATGTCCTCAACCGACGCTTTGTCCCTTGTCATCATAGCGATAATAACCGAGTAGAAAGATTCGGGATTTTTCCGAAAGTTTTTGCGGAGCAGTCTTGCCTGATTTATGTCGGGAACATAAAGCGAAAAGGATAGAAGTTCCATATCTCCGCCCGAGATAGAGCAGTTGAGCCTGTATCCGTTTTCACACTTTTCTATTGTGACAGAATGTTCTTTTTCGAGCCTTTCTTTTTCGAGTAGGGAAAGAGTACATTCAACAGCGCGTTCCTTAACCGTCAGCGCAAGAGTGTCCTCAAGTTGATTGGAAATCAGTTTTCCTTGGTCGGTAATCTCAAAAAGATTTTCGTCTTCTTCGGTTTTCTTGATGTTCTTTCCTTTTACAAGGTCGTCAAAGCAGGAAGTAGATTCAAAGTAATTTGCAAGACCTTTTTCCTGCAAAGCGTTTATGACCGTTTCTTTTGAAAGCGGTCTTTTCAGAGTACAGAAAATATAGCAGATAAGAGTTCTTATCTCATTTTTGCTTCTTATTCCGCCGAGGTTAATGCCCTCATCAAAAGTATCAAAAGCCATAAATCCACCACCCATAATTAAGTATTTTTATTATAACACAGTATTTTAAAAAAATAAAGGGCGATATTCGGAAATTTTGTGACTATCGCCTTATCTTATTTTACCTCGACTACAGTATACCCTGCGTTTTCAACAGCATTTTTCAAAATATCGTTATCTGCATCGCCGTCGATATATGCACACTTGTTTTCAAGGTCAACAGTAGCCGAGATTCCGTCGATAGAGTTTAGTGCCTTTTCAACATGAGCCTTGCAGTGCTCGCACATCATACCGTCAATAATAATAGTTTTCATTTTTACATTCTCCTTTGTTTTATGTGGATTAAATTTCCTAAGCCTAAGGGCATTTGATACAACACAAATTGAACTTAAACTCATCGCAACTGTGCCGAACATCGGTGAAAGCCTTATAGAAAACGGAAGAAATAACACACCCGCGGCAACAGGGATAAAAATAACATTGTAAAAGAAAGCCCAGAAAAGATTTTCCTTAATGTTTTTTAGTACCGCTTTAGAAAGTTTTACGGATGTCACAACATCGTCAAGGTCGTTTTTGACAAGTATTATATCGGCACAGTCAATAGCAATATCCGTTCCCGCACCGACAGCAATTCCTACATCAGCGGATACAAGGGCAGGGGAGTCGTTAATTCCGTCCCCGACCATAACCGTAACGCCCGAATTTCTCAATTCGCTTATGATTTTTTCTTTTCCGTCGGGCAGTAGTTCTGCATAAACATTTTCAATGCCTGTAGAGGTTTTGACATTCTCTGCCGTGAGTTCATTATCACCCGTAAGCATAAAGGTTTTAATGCCCATATCGTGCAGTTGCTTTACAGCATTTTTGCTCGTTTTCTTTATCGTATCGCTGACAGCAATAACGCCGAGGATTTTCTCACCGTTTGAAACGATTAGGGGAGTAGCACCCTTTTTTGCAATATCTTCAAGAACTTCCATTTTATATGGTAGTCCGATATACTCTTTATTTCCAATAAAGAATTTTAC
>JAZLJE010000131.1:0-1513 GCA_045617705.1 Ruminococcus sp. | reverse complement strand
ATAAATCCCTTTCGGGATTTGTGAAATACGCTTTGCGTGTGAAATACACCTTAGGTGTATGAAATGCCTACGGCGTGAGGGGTTTATTTTATTTCACTTTCGAGCATTAGCGAGAATATATCACCGAAAAACATCCCCCTTGAAAAACAAAATTTTTTATGATATTATAATTCAAACAAATCTTATAAAGTGTGCCGGCGATTTGCCGGCATACTTTTTGTAAATCAAAAAGGAGGTGCGGTATGACAAACGAGTGGAAATATCTTATCTATCTATACAAATGCTCTGTTTTCGGGGACTCGGCAACTGCCCCTGATGAAGAAATAGACTGGACAAAACTCTTGGAACTTGCGACAAATCAAAGTATAAGTGCGACTGTTTCCCTTTCACTTAAGAAAGCGGATTTTGTCCCCGAGGATGTAAGACAAGAATGTTCTGCGATAACTCTTTCTACTGCTTTATCCAATATGCAGAGAACACAGGTTCTTTTTGATACACTCGACTGTCTTTGTAACAACGGCTTTACTCCGATAATACTCAAAGGTCTTGATATCGCAAGGTTCTACAAAGTTCCCGACTGCCGTACTTCTGCCGATAATGACATTTTCTTTCCTTTTGATGATGAACACGAGGTGCTGAATGCACTTTCTCAAATAGGATACAAAGTTGAAGAACGCAAAGAAGGAATGAACCACGGCGAAGCCTCGCACCCGAAAGGCGGAACTATCGAAACTCACGCAAAACTTTACAGCGATACAACCGCGTCGAGTATTTTCGGTGCTTATAAAGATGAGTTAAAACTCCCCGATAAATTTAAAACAATCCCGTTTTTAGACTCGGGCAGAGAAATATCTGTACTTTTGCCAGATGACGCGATTATGTTTCTCGCGGTGCATCTTCTAAAACACTTTATTTACTGCGGTATCAGTATTCGTCAGGCGTTTGACTTTGCGCTTTATTTTTCAAAATGCATAGATGAGATAGATACGGAAAATTTCTGGGCATTGTGTGAAAAATACGGCTTTCGCGATTTTCTTTTTATTTTGCTTTCTATGTTTATTTATGACGGCTGTTTTGACGAGAGCGACTTTGACGGTCTTGTTATGCAAGACAAAAATTTGTGCGACAAAATGAGCGATAATATAGAAAAATTTTCCACAAAAATTATGCCGACTTTTGATACTTGGAACTACTATTATTTTCGCCACCTCGACAACGCCGATAAAAATATACGCAAGCAAAGAAAAAAAGAACACCGCAAAATCGTGCGAGGTGCTTTGTTTCCCTCTGCCTATGAACTTGAAAAAAATTACGGCTTTTTGAAAACCCGCCACTATCTTTATCCCGTTGCATTTGTAATGCGTGGTTTTTCCGCCCTCTTTAACAAAGAGAAAAAGCAAAGCCTTGCAAAAACCGTGACCGTTCCGAAAAACAAAACGGCAAAAGATAACGAAACCACATCTTTTGATAGTGAACGAATAGGTCTTTTATCCGATTTCAAGTTGATAAAATA
>JAZLJE010000130.1:0-6871 GCA_045617705.1 Ruminococcus sp. | reverse complement strand
TGGGCAGAGGTATGCACTTCCTCGATTTGATTCAAGAGGGTAATTTAGGACTTATCAAGGCTGTCGAAAAGTTTGACTATACAAAAGGTTTCAAATTTTCCACATACGCAACATGGTGGATTCGTCAGGCCATCACCCGTGCTATTGCCGACCAGGCAAGAACTATCCGTATCCCCGTTCACATGGTTGAAACAATAAATAAAGTCAAGAAAGTTTCTTCACAACTTCTTCACCAGAACGGCCACGAGCCGACTGCCGATGAAATTGCCGAAGAACTCCAGATGCCTGTTGAAAAGGTAAGAGAGATTATGCGTGTCGCACAAGAGCCGGTTTCTCTTGAAACACCTATCGGCGAAGAAGAAGACTCCCACCTCGGTGACTTTATCCCCGATGATGATGCTCCGGCACCTGCAGATGCCGCTTCACATACAATGCTGCGTGAACAACTTATGGAAGTTCTCGACACCCTCACCCCCAGAGAAGAAAAGGTATTAAGGCTTCGTTTCGGCCTTGAAGACGGCCGTAGCCGTACTTTGGAAGAAGTCGGCAAAGAGTTCAATGTAACCCGTGAGCGTATTAGACAGATTGAAGCAAAGGCGCTTAGAAAACTCCGTCATCCCTCACGCTCAAAGAAGTTAAAAGACTTTATCGACTGATGATTACTTTTGATGAATGTGGCGAAATGCTTGACGAAATTGCCGACTCTTTGCCGTATGAACTGTATAGAGAACTAAACGGCGGTATTACTTTGCATCCCGAATCAAGGCTTCATCCCTGTGCCGTCAACAATGACCTCTATATTTTGGGTGTCTATGTTCATGATAATTTGGGACGGTATATAAACATATATTACGGAAGTTTTGTAAAAGTTTTCAGGAACAAGAGCAAAGAAGAGTCATATAACGAATTAAAGAAAATTCTTCTTCACGAAGTAAGACACCACAACGAATTTTTGGCAGGGGTAAACGACCTTGTACTCTATGACGAAAATCAAATAAATACATATTTACAAAAACATCAAGGCAAACGGTAATTACTTACCGTTTGCTTTTTTGTGCATATTTTTTCAATCCTGATAATACAATTTAGCATACGATAAAAAGGAGAGAAAAACTATGGAATATAATTTGAGTAAACAGATTGTCGAAAAAGAAAAAGTTTTGCTTGATACTGTGTGTGAGCAGGGCGTTGATATGGATATATCTTTGCCCGATTATTGCAGGGATATTGAAAAAATACTCAAATGTACTTTGTCACAAAATATATATTCCCGTCGTGTTTCCGGCGGTCAACTCACAGTAGACGGAGCATCAACCGTGCGTATTCTTTATGTTGACAGCGAAGACAAAAACATAAGGTGTTTTGAACAGACGGTAGATTTTTCACAGAGTTTTGAATTCAAAAGTGTAGAAAAGTCTTGTGTTGTCCTTGTTGAAACAAAAACAGAATATGTAAACTGCCGTGCATTAACTCCGCGAAAACTTACGGTCCACGGAGCGTTTTCACTCTATGTAAAAGTAATCACAAAAGAAGATGAAGAATTTTTCTGTTTAGATACAGAAAGCGACTTGCAGACAAAGGAAAAAGATATAAAGGTATCAAGCCTTTGTGCCTTGTGTCAAGAGCAGTTTTCGGTGTCCGAAGACTTCTCGGTAAACGACAAACCGCCTGTTGAAACCGTGCTTTCATACGATGTTTGTGCCGAGATAACCGAGTGCAAAAGCGTACAGGACAAATTGATGTTAAGTGCCGAAGTATCGCTTAATTTGATGTACCTTTCCGATATGGAAACAGGGGATATAGAGCATATTTCCTATGTCTTTTTGTTCAATCAAATTGTAGATTGTGAAGGTGTTGACGAGTACACCGCGAACAACTGTATGTTGGAAGTAACATCAAGTGATTTGCACATTCGAAGTGATGCAGTAAACGAGTCGACTTTGCTCTCTCTTGATACAAAACTCTGCTTTACCGTTTTCGGATATAAAGAAACAGATGTAAAGATAATCGAAGATGCCTATTCCACCGAGAATATGACCGATATAGTTCGAAATTCTATATCTGCCTTTTATGATACAAAGATGATAAAATCATCCTGTGTAGAAAGTCAAAAGATAAGTCTTGACTCGGTTGAAATAGAGAAAGTGATAGACATAAGCGGAAAATTAGTTTCAATAACAGCCTCAAAAGACGGTGACTCACCGAAGTTTTCCTGTAAAGCGAATATCTGTATGCTCTTTATTGATAAAGAACAAAAGACCTCTTATATCGAGCGTACAGTTGAATATGATTGCACGGTTTCCGGTACATACGATTTTGATGTGATAAAAAATCCTATGGGCTTTATTGCCTCGGTAAGTTATCGGCTTTTAAGCGACTGTGAAATCGAATTGAGATTGGAAACAAAACTTTCCTGTTTACTTTGCAGGGAAGTAAGGTCAAGTGCCGTTTGTTCTGTAGTATCGTTTGATGATAAACCGATAGAAAAGGGAACATCCGCCTTGATTTTATGCTATGCTGACAAAGGCGAAAGTATCTGGGATATATCAAAATCTTATTCCACACGACCTTCACGACTGCTGGAAGAAAATTCTCTCGATTGTGAAATACTTCAAAATCCGATGATGCTTCTCATCCCGACAGATTAAATTAGAGTCTGCGTATATACTACGCAGGCTTTTTTATGCTTGCATTTATCACTATATAAAAGTATAATCAGTATTGAAAAGGAGGCAAAGTGTATGAAAACCCTTGTTGCAATGTCGGGCGGTGTTGACAGCGCTGTCTGTGCCTGTATTTTGAAGAATAAAGGTTACGATGTAATCGGTGCAAATTTAATACTCCACGGCAAAGATTTTGACGCCGACACAAAGGATATTATAGATGCAAAAGCGGTTTGCGACAGACTTGGTATTCCTTTTTATTCTTTCGATTTCTCAAGTGATTTTGAAAGTATGGTAGTAAAAGATTTTATAGAAACATATCAAAACGGCGGTACTCCAAATCCCTGTGTTATCTGCAACAGATATATAAAAATTCAAAAACTGATTGAAAAGGCAGATGAACTTTCCTGCGAAAAGGTAGCAACAGGACATTACGCAAATATCGAATTTGACGAGAGTAGCGGTAGATATTTGCTGAAAAAAGCCAAAGACGAAACAAAAGACCAGTCCTATGTTTTGTATCAGTTAACACAGGAACAACTCTCAAGATTACAGTTTCCTCTCGGACAACTTACGAAAAATAATGCAAGAGAGATAGCAAGGGCAGAGGGGCTTAAAAACGCCGAGCGTGCCGACTCCCAAGATATTTGCTTTATCCCCGACGGAGATTATTATTCTTTTATCGAAAAATATACAGGCAAAAAACAAGAATACGGCAACTTTATTGACGAAAACGGAAATGTTTTAGGCACTCACAAAGGCATAATAAATTATACGATAGGCCAGCGAAAAGGCTTGGGCGTTTCGTCTTTTGCTCCGCTTTTTGTAACAAAGATAAATCCCGTTGATAATACAGTAACCCTTACCCACGGAGAAGGCTTGTTTGACAAAGTTTTATATGCAGATAATGTTAATTTAATTTCCGTAGAAGAATTAAAAGAACCAATGCGAGTAATGGCAAAGGTGCGTTATCGCCAAAAAGCCCAAAGTGCAACAGCAACTATGCAAAGCGACGGAAAACTCAAGGTCGAATTTGATGTTGAACAAAGAGCGATAACAAAAGGTCAGTCGGTTGTTTTGTATGACGGCGATATTGTTGTCGGCGGCGGAATTATTATTTGAGGTGGATTGTGAAAGAAAATTTATCAAAAGCCCAAAGCGTCAGAAGGACTATCAGCAAGAAATTTCGTCAAAGTATATGGGCAAAATTTATCGGTGCAATAAAGCATTATGAGTTGATAAGCGAAAATGACAAAATTGCCGTTTGTATTTCCGGCGGTAAGGATTCTATGCTTATGGCTGTGCTTTTTTCAATGCTGAAAGAGCATACCGAAATACCGTTTGAAGTTGTTTATCTTGTGATGAATCCGGGCTATAACGAAGAAAATTTGCAAAAATTCAAAGAAAATGCAGAACTTCTTGATGTACCGATAGAAATTTTCGAGTCGGATATATTCAAAGTTGTATCACATCAGGAAAAGTCCCCCTGTTATCTTTGTGCAAGAATGAGACGAGGAAATCTTTACAGCAAAGCGAAGTCGTTAGGTTGCAATAAAATTGCCTTGGGACATCATTTCTCCGATGTAATCGAAACAACGGTAATGGGAATGTTCTATTCGTCCCAGTTACAGGCGATGCTTCCGAAATTAAAGTCGAAAAATTTCGAAGGAATGGAACTTATCCGTCCATTGTATTGCATAAATGAAGAAGATATAGTTAAATGGACAGACTATAATTCCCTTTCATTTTTGCGTTGTGCGTGCAGGTTTACCGAAAACAGCGAAGACGACGAATTGCTTTCAAAACGCAAAGAAACAAAACTTCTGATAAAAGAACTGAAAAAGACGAACAAGAATATCGAAAACAGTATTTTTTCATCTATCCACAATGTCTGCCTTGACACTTTCCCATCGTATAAGACAGACGGAGAAGAACATTCTTTTCTTGATAAGTTTTAGTAACCGCCCTTTATGGGTGGTTTTTTGTGGCATATTTTTTTCCCTTTCTTCATACATTTTAGTAATCAAGTGTATGGAGGAAAATTATGGAAGAAAGAAGTATATACAGAGATATAGCAAAACGCACAGGCGGAGATATTTACATAGGAGTAGTCGGACCTGTCAGAACAGGAAAATCCACCTTTATAAAAAGGTTTATGGATACGTTGGTACTGCCCAATATCGAGAACGAAAACATCCGCCGCAGGGCAACCGACGAACTGCCCCAGTCATCTGCTGGCAGAACGATAATGACAACCGAGCCGAAGTTTGTCCCCGAACAGGCGGTTGAAATAAATATAGACAATACTGCGAACCTTTCTGTGCGTATGATAGATTGCGTAGGATATATCGTAGACTCTGCTATGGGATATATGGAAGAAGATATGCCCCGAATGGTGAAAACGCCGTGGAATGATGAGGAAATAGAATTTGAAAAGGCGGCGGAAATCGGCACAAACAAGGTCATAAACGAACATTCGACAATAGGACTTGTTATTACAACAGACGGTTCAATCGGTGAGATTTCGCGTGATGAATATATCAAAGCGGAAGAGCGGGTTGTATCCGAACTCAAATCAATCGACAAGCCGTTCATAATACTTCTAAACTGTGTTGAGCCGAGCAGTTCTTTATCCCAGCAGTTAGCATCATCAATGAGCAGAAAATACCAAGTTCCGGTAATCCCCGTTAATTGCTTTGAACTTGACGAAAATCAGATAAAAGGCATACTTGCTCAAATACTTTTTGAATTTCCCGTGCGAGAGATAAGAGTCGATATTCCAAAGTGGCTTGTTTCTCTTGACAAAGAAAATTGGCTGAAAAAAGCCGTCTTTGATGCAATAAGAGAGAATGCCCAAAGTGTAGATAAAATCCGCTGTGTTCAGGATGTACTGTCAAAGATATCCGAGAATGAATATATCAGTCATACTTCGCTTGATTCGCTCGATTTAGGGCAGGGCAGAGCCGATGTCAGCATAAAGGTAGAAAATTCCCTGTTCTTCAAAATACTCACCGAAGAAACTGGAATAGAGATAAAAGACGAGAAAGACCTGATGCAAAGTGTCTGCAGATTGTCGTCACTTCAAAAGCAGTTTGAAAAAATCCGTGATGCCTATAATCAGGTAATGGACACAGGCTATGGAATAGTAATGCCGACAATGGAAGAATTGTCACTGGAAGAACCGCAAATAATAAAGCAAAACGGCAAGTATGGTATAAGGCTGAAAGCCTCTGCTCCGAGTATTCATATGATGAGGATAAACACAACGGCAGAAGTAACTCCGATAGTCGGCAGCGAACAGCAAAGCGAAGAACTTGTCACATACCTGCTCAAAGAATTTGAAGAAAGCCCCGCAAAGATATGGGAGTCAAATATTTTCGGCAAATCGGTCAACGAACTTGTCAACGAGGGACTGCACAACAAACTTTACCGTATGCCCGAACAGGCAAGGCAGAAAGTCGGCGAAACGATAGAAAAAATTATCAACGACGGTTGCAACGGACTGATTTGTATAATACTATAAAAAGACGAGGAACGAGTCAACTGAACAGTCTCCCATTGTGAGGGGAGATGTCAAAATCTATGATTTTGACAGAGGGGTAGAACAAATTAAAAAAATGAAACCAATGGCTTTCGGCGTTTGCCGAAAGCCTTTGCTTTTTTATGAACATTGTGGTAAAATTATTTCGGTGATTTTATGTTTAGAAAGATAACAAAAGAGGACAAAGACCTCTATATGAAATATGTCGATATTTTTTATAATTCCGATGTGGTGAATGCTCCCGTACCGAAAGAAAATTACGAAGCAACTTTCAACGAAATTATGAAAAGCGATACATATTTATCCTGCTATATTTTTGAGTGCGAAAACACTCCCTGCGGATTTTGTCTTTTGAGCAAAACTTTTTCGCAGGAAGCAGGCGGATATTCCGTAACTTTTGAAGAAATCTATATTGAGCCCGAATACAGAGGACGCGGACTTTCTACCGAGTTTTTTGAGTATTGCAAAATGAATATTGATGCCGCGCGTTTTCGTATCGAAGTCGAACCGGAAAACGAGGGTGCTGTGCGACTGTATTCGCGAATGGGTTTTGAGTTATTGCCTTACTACCAAATGGTAATTGATAAATGCAGGGGTAAATGATATGAAAAAACTTTTGTCGGCAATTATTATTGTCGTTATCGCTTTGACCTTTGTTTCCTGTGAA
>JAZLJE010000129.1:0-13182 GCA_045617705.1 Ruminococcus sp. | reverse complement strand
TTGACAACGACAAGAGGTTTTTTGCCTAAACCGAGAGCCTTTTTCAAGACAAATCTCGTTTGGGGCATACATCCTTCGAAAGCATCGACAAGAAGCAGTACTCCGTCTACCATAGTGAGTATACGCTCAACCTCACCGCCGAAGTCGGCGTGTCCGGGAGTATCAACTATATTTATCTTTGTATCGTTATAAATTACAGATGTGTTTTTTGACAAAATGGTAATTCCGCGTTCACGCTCTAAATCGTTTGAGTCCATAACTCTTTCGGCTACGGCTTCATTAGAACGGAAGATACCGCTTTGTCTTAACAGTTGGTCAACCAATGTTGTTTTTCCGTGGTCAACGTGTGCAATTATCGCAATATTTCTTAAATCTTCTCGTGTTTCCATTTTTTCACCTTTTCATATAATCTCACAATTAGTGATTATACCACTATTTTTGATATATTTCTATGTTAATTTTCACCGAAAAACACAGTATCTGTCGGCAAATTATTTGCTTTACTTTATAATGGTGTTATTGTATAATATCGTTGTATATTATTATGTACTGAAAATGGAGGAAAATATGGGACTTACTATTGCTCAAAAAATTATAAAAAATCACCTTAAAAGCGGTGATATGACGGTAGGCAATGATGTCGGACTGAAAATTGACCAGACACTTACACAGGATGCTACCGGCACTATGGCTTACCTTGAATTTGAGGCTATGGGTGTTAAGCGTGTCAAGACAGAACGCTCTGTTGCTTATATCGACCACAACACCTTGCAATCGGGTTTTGAAAATGCAGACGACCACAGATTTATTCAATCTGTCTGCAAAAAGCACGGTATATATTTTTCCCGTCCGGGTAACGGAATTTGCCATCAAGTTCATCTTGAAAGATTTGCTGTCCCCGGAAAAACTCTTATCGGCTCGGACAGTCATACTCCCACAGCAGGCGGTATGGGTATGCTTGCTATCGGTGCAGGCGGACTTGATGTTGCCGTTGCTATGGGTGGCGGTGCATACTTTATCCCGATGCCATCAATGACGAAAATTAACCTTTCAGGCGAACTTTGTGACGGTGTTTCGGCAAAAGATATTATACTCGAAGTTCTTCGCATTATGAGCGTTAAAGGCGGAGTTGGAAAAATCGTTGAATACGGCGGTGAGGGTATCAAAAACCTCACAGTTCCGATGAGAGCAACTATCACAAATATGGGTGCTGAACTCGGTGCTACTACTTCTATCTTCCCAAGCGACGAGATGACAAGAGAATTCCTCAAAGCACAAGGCAGAGAAAATGACTTTGTTGAACTTTCTTCCGATGAGGACGCTGTTTATGATGAAGTTATCGACATAGATTTGTCTACACTCGTGCCTATGGCTGCTTGTCCCCACTCACCCGACAATATCAAAACCATTAAAGAATTAGAAGGCAAAAAGATTGACCAAGTCTGCATTGGCTCTTGCACAAACTCAAGTTACACAGACCTGATGAAAGTTGCTCATATACTCAAAGGCAAAACTGTTGCAGACAATGTTTCGCTTGCTATTGCACCGGGTAGCAAACAGGTACTCAATATGCTTGCTAAAAACGGCGCTTTGTCGGATATTATCAACGCAGGTGCGAGAATACTCGAATCCGCTTGCGGTCCTTGTATCGGTATGGGACAGTCTCCTAATTCAAAAGGTGTTTCGCTTCGTACATTTAACCGTAACTTCTTAGGTCGCAGCGGAACAAAAGACGCAGAGATTTACCTTGTATCTCCCGAAACTGCGGCTACATCGGCACTCACAGGCGTATTTACAGACCCAAGAGATTACGCTGACTCATATATGCCGACTATGCCCGAGCATTTTGACATAAACGACAATATGATTATTGCACCAGCCGATGAAAGCGAAATGGACAGTATTGAAGTTCTTCGCGGTCCTAACATCAAGGAATTTCCGAAAACGGAAGTTCTTGAAGAAAACATTTCTGCTTCCTGTGCATTAAAAGTCGGCGAAAATATCACAACCGACCATATTATGCCCGCAGGCTCAAAGATATTACCGCTCAGGTCAAATATCCCTGCTATCTCGGAATATTGCTTTACAGTATGCGACAGCGAATTTCCCTCTCGCGCAAAAGCACTGAACGGCTCTGTTATTGTCGGCGGTGCTAACTACGGTCAGGGCTCATCAAGAGAACACGCAGCACTCGCTCCGCTTTATCTCAAAGTCAAGGCTGTGCTTGTTAAGAGTTTTGCTCGTATTCACAAAGCAAACCTCATAAACGCCGGCATATTACCGCTTGAATTCATCAATGAAAGCGATTATGATAAAATCAACTTAGGTGATTCTCTCGAACTTCCAAATGTCAGAGAGGCTATCGAAAACGGCAAAGATATTACCGTCCTAAACAAAACAACAGGCGAAAAAATCCTTGCTAAATGCAATTTGTCACAGCGTACCGCAAAAATCATTCTTGACGGCGGTCTTTTAAACTATACTAAAAACAACGGATAAATTTTCCGGAAAGGAATTATTATGAACAAGATACCTATGAACACTCCCATCGTTGAGATGGACGGCGACGAAATGACAAGAATCATCTGGAAGATGATAAAGGACATTCTTATTCTCCCCTATGTTGACCTCAAATCCGAATACTATGACCTCGGACTTGAAAACAGAAATGCAACTAACGACCAAGTTACTATAGACAGCGCAAACGCTACAAAGAAATACGGCGTAGCTGTAAAATGTGCTACCATCACTCCAAATGCACAGAGAGTTGAAGAGTATTCACTCAAAGAAATGTGGAAATCACCTAACGGCACTATTCGTGCTATCCTTGACGGTACTGTTTTCCGTACACCGATTTTAGTCAAAGGTATTACTCCCTACATTCCGACTTGGACACAGCCTATTTGTATTGCTCGTCACGCATACGGTGATGTATATAAAAACACCGAAATGAAAGTATCACAAGGTGCAAAGGCTGAACTTTGTGTTACTGACAAAGACGGCAACGAAAAAAGAGAACTTATCTTTGACTTTGAGAACAGCAACGGCATTATTCAGGGTATGCACAACCTTGAGTCAAGTATTTCTTCCTTTGCTCGTGCTTGCTTTAACTATGCACTTGATACTAAACTCGACATTTGGTTTGCTACAAAAGACACAATAAGCAAGAAATACGACCACACTTTCAAGGATATTTTCAACGATATTTTTGAGAATGAATACAAAGAAAAATTTGATAAAGCAGGTATCACCTACTTCTACACACTTATTGACGACGCTGTAGCGCGTGTTATCCGTTCAAACGGCGGTTATATCTGGGCTTGCAAAAACTATGACGGCGATGTTATGAGTGATATGATTGCTACCGCTTTCGGCTCACTTGCTATGATGACAAGCGTTCTTGTATCTCCTGACGGTGTATATGAATACGAGGCAGCCCATGGTACGGTTCAGCGCCATTACTACAAACACCTCAAAGGTGAAGAAACTTCGACAAACTCCGTTGCAACTATTTTTGCCTGGACAGGCGCACTCAAAAAACGCGGTGAACTCGACGGCAACAAAGAACTCGCAACTTTTGCCGAGAAACTTGAAAAGGCTACTATTGCCACTATCGAAAACGGCATTATGACAGGCGACCTCTACATTATGAGTACACTCACAAACAAGCGCAAAGTAAACACACAGCAATTTCTTGAAGAAATCAACAAGGAACTTCAAAAGGCTCTTTGAGTCGGAGGAAAAAATGGGCAAAGAAATCTCTATAAAAGTTATACGCAGGCTTCCGAGATACTACAGATTTTTGTCTGAACTTGAAAAAGAAGGCGTTGACAAAATCTCGTCTACTAAACTATCTGCAATAATGAATACCTCGGCATCGCAAATTCGTCAAGACCTCAACTGCTTCGGCGGTTTCGGTCAGCAAGGATACGGTTATCCCGTATCGCAGTTAAAAGACGAAATCGGCAGTATACTCGGTATTCAAAATAACTACAAGGCGATTTTGCTCGGTGCAGGTAACCTCGGAAAAGCCGTTGCAACGCACATGAACTTTCAGTCTCTCGGCTTTGAACTCACCGCTATTTTTGAGAAAAGTCCGAGATTAATCGGTACTATGCTTCGCGGTATCACTGTAAAAAGTGATGAAGAAATCGAGAAATACTGCAAAGAAAACGAAATCACTACTGCATTTTTGTGTCTGCCGAAAGATGCCGTATCGGCACAAGTTGATATTCTCTATTCGCTGGGTATCAAAACTTTTTGGAATTTCAGCCACTATGATATATCAAAAAAATATCCCGACACTATTGTCGAGAATGTTCATATGAGCGACAGCCTTATGACACTTTGCTACCGAATATCGGAAAGTCAAAAGTAAGTTAACAAAAAATATGACCTGTTCTAATGAACAGGTCTTTTTTTATACTCTTTCTAAAATAAAATCTAAATCGGATAAATCGGAAACGCCGAAGAAATCTACTGCGTGAGTTAGTTTTTCAAGGACAAAGAGAGTGTGTTTTGTTCTTTCATCATAGATATTTTTCGAAACTGCTTTCATAAAGAACGGCACATACTCGGAGGCCTCTATTTTTTTCAAGGAGTCGAAATGTCTGCTGTCTACAAAAACAATGGATGTCATAGCAAGTTTGTTGTCTTTTGCATACTCTGCTCTTTCGCCAAAAGGTGTGTCATAGACAAAAAAGTCGTTATGAATTTGTCGTACAGCGGGAAAATCCACACAGAAAATCTTTTCCGGTGGAATAAACTGCAACATCTCGTTATTTGCATAAGGAGATGAGAAAAGGACTGCCTTTTCCCCGTTCTCTACTGCGACAGAGCGCATAGGAAAGCCGTTGAAGTCGAACAGTTCACGAGAGAACATAGTTGCAAGAGCGTTGCACTCAATTCTATCGGCGGTTATGCCTTCATTTTCGGTCATCAACTGCAAAAGTCGGTCATCGGAAATCGACAAAATCAAATTAGGCGCACAGTCAAAAGAGGTTTCGTACCTTACTAAATTCTTTCCTAAAGTTGTTGAATTTGTGTTTATTTCGCAGTTAAGTTCTGCAATTCTGTATTGTCCCATAGTATCACCTATATGTTTAGTAAATCGGCTTCTTTGAGTTTCTCGACAAAACTTCTGACATCGGTTCTTGCAGTACTCTCGTCTATCTCGTATTCGTTTAACAATGATGAAACAAGGGTATCTTCGTCTGTTCCTTTTTCGAGCAAGTTCCAAAGAAATGCACCGGAGTTAGAGAGTTTTATCAGTACAGAACGCTGTAAGAGGTTTTCTCTGTTTGGTACAACGACATATTCGTCGGATACTTTGCTTAACACATAGCCGTCTTTTATCTTCATAATATCACCGATTAAATTATACATTATCCGCAAAATTTTTGCAAGAAAAAATGCACAGAACAAAAATTCTGTGCATAAATTCTTATTATTAATATCAGTCTTCAAAAACTTTTTCACCGATTGCAAACGGGGTTTCAAGTTGAGCAAGAAAACGCTGAATCAAAGTTGCATCTGAAATATCGAGTCCGTTTCTTGCCATATCTGCACGAAGTGCAATTTTGCCGTCAGTATCGGTAATAATGCTTGCAAGCACTCTTTGGACAGTAGTAGCATCCATAATTGTTACTTCCATATCGCCGTCAGCATCGCCGAGAATGTAGTAATCTTTCAGCAAAACATACGGAATGTTTTTCTGTACCGCATAAGTGTGGGCATAGGAATTTTTGTAACAATAGATAGTTACTTTTGTACTTCCGACGAAAGCGTTATCTGCAATAGCGGTAACAGTTCTCGGAATAGTAACCTTTGTTAAGTTCTCACAATATGCAAAGCATCTTTGAGGTAAAGAAGTGACAGCGGTATCTTCAAGAGTAATCTCCTGTAGACCGTCACACGCTTCAAAAGTGCCATAACTTAAAGTTGTGAGTGTCTTTGGCAAATTAATCTTTTTTAAAGAAGAACAGCCATAAAAAGCATAACTATCAATAGAAGTAATCGGTTCTTTCAATGTTAATGAAGTCAATTCTTTGTTGTTGTAAAAGGCATAAGTTGCAACAGAAGTAATCGGGATATTATTGTATTTGGAAAAACTTGTCGGAGATGACAAAGGACCTTCATAAGATTTTATCTGATAGGACTTTGTCGAAGACATATATTCCAAATTCCAACCGGCAACTGTCACAATCGAGCCTGCCGAAGAATAAATGCTAAATGCAAACGCAATAATTACTGCGAGTAACAAAGCAAATACTTTTTTCAAAACATTCATAATATTCCCTCCAAAAGAGCGAATTTGCTACTCTCCTGCGGTGAAACACACCGCAGGAGTATAACAGATTTTAATAATTATAATAACTCGGGATCAAATTCTGTTTCTTCCGAAGGAATGGGACTCTCTGTCCCTGTCGGAGGCTCTTTGCTTGGTCCAAGAGCATCAAGCAAAGAAAATGAAAGGAGTTCGAATTCAGGCTTATCATAAATTTTCTTCATATTATCCACCTCGCTATATCAGTCTGTTACCTTGTTAGGTTCGCTATTCGCTATTTCATACAGTTGAACATCAACCGGTTGTGAAACATCGTAAGAGTTGTCTTCATACTGGATATATGTTACCGCTTTGAATGTCCAGTTCTTATATTGATACTTCGTATTGGTATTATCATAAGAAAGAACATAGTCAAATCTGTTGAAGTTAGTGAATACCTTGTTTTTCGTTGAATAGCAGTAGAAGTTAAACTTTTCAGCGTCAGCGCCATCGCCATGCGATATTGACATACTCTTTATTGTAGAAGAACTTAATACCGTATTTATATCGTCCTCATAGAATGCGCTGTATTCAGTACCGTCAGCATACGGGAATACAAAATCACTATGGTCTAATTTAGTATTCATATCATAACTATAATCGGTAATGAGCATCAAGCCGTAATCTTTGATTATACCTCTCTCGGTATTAAGGCCTACTGCGATTTGCTTATCTTTTGTACTTGCAAAGTGGAGCAGGTAGTCGGTGTAAATCTTATCGGAAGTATCGGAGAATTCACGCGATAATGAAACATCATCTATCATCGGGTAGAATCTATCACTCTTTTCTCCGTAAACAGCCGTAATAGTAATTTCCTTTACAAATCTCATACCATAAACCAAAGATGTTGAAACAATGTTACCGTCATTATCTTTCCAATATGAGAAGATATTTCCTTCTCCATCTACTTGCGGAACATCGTTGATGATACAAACATCGTTATAGTTACCGGTTTTCCGCTTTCCTTTGGTATCGAGATAATTATAAGTTACTGTATATTCTTTTTCAACTTCTTTTGCTTCGATAGTAATGATAGATTTACCGAAAGTGATTTTATCAGCTTTCTTTATACTCCAATAAAGGTCTTGGTTCCAAACGCCTGTTGCATCTTTTGGTGCATAATCATCTACAGGGTTGCTGGCACTTTCGCCTACTTGCTCATAACCTGCATTCACCAGGGTGTTAAAGTTATCGTCACCATATACTGTAATTTTGGGGTCGCTACCTTTTTGCATTTCATATTTTGTAAGGTATTGCGGAGTATAAGGTTGATACTCATTTCCTTCGTAGCCCAAACATTCGTCATCAGAAAGGACAACACCGGATTTTGTATAGGTCTTCATGTCACCCATACGGCTTCTGTACTTATAAACAAGTATTGCAGTATTTTCTACTTTTGTTACATCGGTATAGATGTTGATAGTCCAAGTCCTTGCATTTTGTGGGTCAAAGTCAAATTGAGCAGTAACTTGTTTTGTACTATTAGCATTATTGCTGTCAGTCAAAACTTCTTCAAAAGTAGCTTTGTTGTCTTTATCGGTAGCATCAGTATAGAATGCGAAGAATGAGCCCTGGTTCATCGGAGTTGATTTTACTTCAACACAGTATTGTTTTGTGGTATCAAGAACAGCAGTTGCAGTCGAAATCTGTTTTGAATCTGAACCTTGAGCGACAAGTTTCTTTTCGTTTCCATTTTTCTCATAAATTGCAACGCTCATTGTAGCAATACCGTTATGAGAAAGGATTTCTGTGTCAACAACATTCTTATAAATCTGGTTGGTTACTGTGAGTTGATGTTCAGCGACTACTTCAAAGAAAGCGTAGAATACACTGTCGTTTTGAACGGCGGTTGAATACTCATAGTAATTATTAACCTGTGTATAAGCACCGTCATCGCTCTTTGTGTACCAGCCTTTGAAGATGTAATCAGAACCGGCAGCAGCCTGCATACTTACTGCATTATTGTTAAACGGAACATTAAGTGTACTTGCTGAATATGTTCCATTATCTTTGAGATACGCTGTACCGTAATCCTCAATGTTGTCAGAAGCAGGATTAAACGCACCGTTCTGATACAAGCCGACTTTGACATCAACTGTCATTGTATCAGTAGCAAGGTTTCCGTACCATTGACCGTCAAAACGCTGGAAATCACTATTTCTTTTGCTATCTGATGTCGTGCAAGCGTTCTCTTTCTCGTAGGAAATCATTACAACGCAATCATCAAGATAATCAGCGGTGTATTTAGAATTCTTTGTGTGGAGAGCAGTAACAAGAGCGTTAGCATCTCCGGTGCCATAATAGATATCGCTTGATTTTACCTTTGTCAGGTAGTTGCCGCTTTGGTCGTAAATGTACCAATCAACAGCCCATTTACCTACAGTTGACTCTTTATCAACATCGCCCTTAGAAACAACATAGAGTTTTTCTGCAGTAGGATTATTATAAAGAGCATCTTCGCGGGTAAATGTCATCGGAGTTTTGCCGTCACGCTTGAAGAGATAGTTAAAGCCAAAACCTGCAAGGTCAATTTTGGATTCTGTTGCCTGTTTTCTTGTTTGACCAGCTTCGGGATAATCACCGTGATAGCCGACTTTGTTATTTTTCAAAGCAAAGGTAACAACAGACATACCGGCATCTGTTAATACAGACATTTCATCATAGTCGTAGGTTTGAACAATAGAATCTTTTGTAAGACCAAGATATTCTGCATAGTCATTAACGATAGTATTAGTCATATAGTTATCGAAAGTAACCGACTCTGCTTCATCGACAACCTTCATATACCATGATTTTCCGTCTTCGGAAGGAATTAATAACTGTCCGGGGAATGCACCGTTATATTCGCCTGAACCTTCTGTAAATACATAGGCTGCAACAAACGGTCCCCACTTCTCGTTATCGGCGATAGCGGAAGAGTCGACATAGATGTAGTTAGTTGCATTAACATTTTCAATTATCGGGCAAATATATGTCCAACCGCTTATCGGAATGGATGCGGAATAGCGGTTAGCACCCATATTGGAAACATCTGTTACAGCGGTAACTTTCTTTGTGTTCTTTGAATAAACTACAAAGGCAGAAACCTTGTAACTTTCGGCATTAGTACCTGTGAGGTCGGTCTGAACAGTTACAGAAGTAATGTCTTTATCTGAATCAAACTTGACACCTTTTTCACGGGCTGAAGTTTCGCCATCGCCAATTTCCTGAACATTATATTTATCAGGCAAGTCGATAAATGCAGAAGTTGATGTAAGACCTGTTACGCCAGATAAGTTACCGTTGGAAAGTAAGACTGTACCTGATACCTGTGTAGCGTCAGCAGAAAGTGTATAGTCTGTTCCGCCCTGAGATGTCGGGAGTTTCCAAGAAATTGTAATCGGAGCAGCGTAGGTGCTGTTAATTTCAATTTTAGCGTTATTATCAAGTTTAGTAACAGTCACGCCATCGGATGTTCCGATAACAATATTGTTAATATTCCATGCTACATCTGCTGTCTTATCCTGATTAACATCAATCTTAAATTCGCCGGGAACATTGGTAATATATTCGTACTGTTCCTGGGCGGGGTTATAGGACATTAATACATAAGTATCCCAACTGTTTGTAACATCACCGTAGATATAGAACTTTCTTGCAACAACTGCATAGAGGCTGATATCGTCGGATGCGGTTACGGAATAAGATGTATTTGTTGAAACGAGGTTATGAGGTTTATTACTATTTTTTGTGTACCAACCAACGAATTCGTAATCGTCGGTATTAGCACTCTGTTGGTAACTGAAAACAAGTTTTGAGCCAACATCAACAGTACCTGAAGCACCGGCTATCGCTACACCATCCGCAGTTATTGAAACAACGCCTACGGAAGACGGAAGAGGATTAGATGCCGGGTCAACAATATACTCACTCGCACTTACAACATAAGAAGATTTTACAACAGGAGTAAGTTCTGTATCGCCCGAAATGTTGAATGTGATTTCACTTTGTGTCGGGTCAAATGTTTGCTCTGTGATACCGGTATATACCCATCTTACGAAAGAGTAGTGGTTTTTCGGTGTGGCGGTAACAGTAATTTCTGTGCCGACGGGGATTTGAGTATCGTCGCCAACGAATGTATCTGTTACTGTAACGCCGGGTACAGTATTTATTGTCAAGGAAGCAATCTTTACAAAGCGTGCTTCGATAGAAACATTGTCTGTGACAGTAAAGTTATAAGAAACGCTGTCTATTATCTTAACTGTGCCATTATACCAACCAGCGAATTTATAGCCGGTATTTGCTACGGCGGTAAGTTTGAACGATGTGCCGTAAGGAATTGTAGTGTCATTATACTCTTGTTCAAGTTCAACACCGTCATTCTTTACAACACCGCCGGTTTTACCGATAGCAAAATCATCACTAACATTATCGCGATATTCTGTTTTAATAGTTACTTCTTTGTTTACACCGGTAACTGTAAGATATGCTGTTGCTGTATTTGAAGCAACGAAATAGTCCGCTGTACCGTCTGTAACAACTGTTTTCAGCCAGCCACTTGCATCTTTAGTTTCTGCATAGGCTTTTACTGAATAGGTTGTTTCACCTGTTGCTTCACCGTGAACAGTTGCAGTTGCAGTTGTACCGGAGATAGTTGCTGTTGCAGTAGAGCCAACAGACCAAACATAAGAGCTTGCTGTAACATCGGATGTTGCTGTTACACTGGCATTCTGTCCAACGGGAACAGTAGCATTTTCAAGAGATACAGTAGGTTTGGTAAGGTTGATAGTCCAAGTGTCTACTTGTACTTTTGAGCCTTCTTGCCATGATTTTGTGTAGTAAGCCTTTTGATAATCGTTACTTAATGATAAATCTTCGGTTTGATATTCCCATTGTCCAAGCTTATCTTTTTTGTAGAAAATGATTTTTGAATCATCAGACTTATCAAAACGGTAAGCATAAACGTTTTGATTACTATTATTTTTACCGATATATACCATATCTACATCGGAAGATGAACCACCATCTTTCCAAACATGGATTTTTATATCATTCCATCCGTTAGCATCTGTAAGATACACATATTTGTACGGGTCGTACTGGGTTACATTTACTGTAACATCGGCTGTCATTGCATCTGTTGCACCTGCGGGGGTGTAAGAAACTGTGACAGTTGTTGTACCAACTCCGGTAGCATTAACAGTAAATGTATTGTTGTTGTTATACATTGCTTCTGCTACACTTGTGTTATCAGATGAAACAGCAATTGTTCCGCCTGCGATATCAGTAGCAGGGAGATTTATTGATAGGATTTCGGAGCCATGTTGACCTTTAGATGTTGAATAGTATTCAAGGTCGACAGTATTTTTGCTTATCGAAATGCCGTCGGTTACTGTGAATGAAGCAGTAACTGAATTGTTATAATAAGCGTTGTAAGTAACTGTTGCTGTAACAGTTGCAGGGCCAGCGCTTACAGCAGTTGCTGTATTTGTAGCAGTTGCAACATTGTTGATAGATACATTTGAGTTATTTACAGACCAAGCGTAACTCTGTGCTGTAGCGCCGGGAGTTACTGTGAGAGCCTGTGACTGGCCTACATTGAATGTAAACGAATCGGGAGCGATTGAAAGAGCAGGTGTGTTTACTGTGATTGTACCGGTAGTTGCAGTCTTTGTAGCAGTTGTGCCGTCGGAATATGTGTATACAACGGTCATCTTAACTTTTGCAGAACCGGGTTTTTGTGCTGTGTAAGCACCTGAGTTAGCATTTACGCTCAAGACATTTGCAACAGATGCGCTGTCGATAGCGTAAGAAACTTGCTGATTTGTTCCGTATTGAGGAACAGTAGGAGTTACAGTACCGCTTGTGTTTACTGCAGGTGAAGTTGTGCTTGCAGAAACTGCAACGCTAAAGTCGTTGATTGTTACTGTAAAGTCTTCTGATTTTGTATAAGAGCCTGCTGTGAATGTGCGGGTTACTGTAGTTACACCGGGTTTTACAGCGGTGATTTCTTTTCCGCTGATAGTTATTGAGTTACCGGACTTTACAGTATATGTAAAGTTATAACTTGCAGGGGGATTTGTTACATTCGGGTTTGTGAATTGTGCACCGGACTGGCTCATTTCCAAAGTCATATTTGACGGAGCAACAAATGAAGGCTCATTTACTGTAAGAGTTTTTGCAGCACTTGTATAAGTGTTGCCGTTTACTGTAATAGCACCTGTGATATTTGAAGTACCGTTTTTCAATGCTGTGAGTGTTGAACCGCTTACAGAAGCAACAGCGGGTGTAGCAGAAGTATATGTTGTATTGTAAGATTTCGGCTCGTTAGCAATGCTGACACTTGCAGTTGAAGTATTGCCGATATTCAATGTTGCGGGAGTAAGTGTCAAAGTAACAACAGGTTTATTAACGGTAAGAGTTACTTTATCTGTAGCACGAGTTACACCGTTAACTTTGTAAGTTGCTGTAATAACAGATGTGCCGTCTTTTACTGCTGTGATTGTGCTACCGCTTACTGTAGCAACAGAAGGTGTACCGGAAGAATAGGTTGTTTCAACACTACCGGTAACGGGAGCGTTGGTAACGGTAATACTTGCTATTGAAGTATAGCCGATGTTCAGCGGATTACTTGCAAGCGAAAGTTCGATTGTCGGAGCAAGAACTGTTACCTTATAAGAAGCAGAAGCAGTAGGGTCTGCTTTACAGGTTGCAGTAATTGTTGTTGTACCGGGTGCGAATGCTGTAACAACACCTGTTGTAGATACGGAAGCAACAGCATCATTAGTAGATTCGTATTTGATACCTTGTGTATCATCTGAACAGAATGTGTTTACATGAGCGGGATTATTATATGTTTCACCTATTTTTTTTGAAAC
>JAZLJE010000128.1:0-6671 GCA_045617705.1 Ruminococcus sp. | reverse complement strand
ATGCAATTTCTTCAATACACGACATATAAAATCCTTGTCTTGACTGTACTGCTTCAACATACTGTGCAGCATTTAAGAGTCCTGTCGGAGTACCTGTATCAAGCCATGCAACGCCTCTGCCGAGCAAAACTACATTGAGTTTTCCGTCATTCAAATATGCATTATTTACAGCGGTAATCTCGATATCACCGCGTGCAGAGGGCTTAACATTCTTTGCGATTTCTACAACATTATTGTCATAAAAATACAGTCCGGGAACAGCGTAATTTGACTTCGGTTTTTTTGGCTTTTCTTCAATGGAAATGACCTTATTATTTTCGTCAAATTCAACCACGCCGAATTCAGTCGGGTCTTTTACGGGATAGCCGAAAACCGTTGCCCCGTCTAAATTCTCTTTAGCTTTACAAAGTATCCTTGTCATATCCTGTCCGTAAAAAATATTGTCGCCTAAAATAAGACAAACGCTGTCATCGCCGATAAAATCTTCACCAAGCACAAACGCATCGGCAAGTCCTCTCGGAGTGTCTTGAACTTTGTATGTAATAAAAATGCCGAGTTTACTTCCGTCTGAAAGCAGTTGTTCATAAAGAGGAGTATCTTCAGGTGTGGAAATAATGAGAATTTCTCTGATACCTGCAAGCATTAACATAGAAAGCGGATAATATATCATCGGCTTATCATATACAGGTAAAAGTTGTTTTGATACAACCTTTGTCATAGGATAAAGTCTTGTGCCTTTTCCTCCGGCAAGAATGATACCTTTCATATTTCCCTTCCCCTTATCAATATATTTTATGCCTTTTTCCTTTTTAATTTGGAAACAAATCCTGTAACTAATTCTTTTTCATAATCGTTAAATGCAATAAAGTACATTGAAAGTGAATATACGACTGTAAAAATTACAACTTGTGCAATCAATACAGCCCAGTTGTCTGCTTTCCAGAAATAGTTCATTAACATACCCAGTGCAACAAGAACCGCTACGAGCAAAAGTATCGGAATTGTTCTTTTCCAATATCTTTTAATATCTAAATGCATCTTCTTTGAATAGTAAATATTCATTGTAATTATCGGACCGATAAGTGTAGCAATAAATGTACCTATAGCAGCACCCAAGCCATCCCACATCATAGCAAGAGGGATACTTACCGCTATATCCAATAGTGCAACAAATAAAAATAAAATTGCCCTGAATTTATGCTTATTTCGAGCCAGTAGTATCTGCGTTCCTAATGACTGACTTCTGTTAATCAGCGTAGGTATCATCAAGACTACAATGATATAGTAAGCCATATAATATTCAGGCCCTGCCCAAAGGTTTATAAAATCTTTGCCAAGTACAATAAATCCACTGCATATCAGTGCAATAACATAAAGTTGCACTCTTCCGACTTTGATAAACAAGTCGGAAACTTCTTCGTCGCTTGCGTTTTTGTATGTCATTCCGACAACTCTCGGGAAAAAGAAAGTAGAGATTGAAGAAGAAAAATTCAGATAATACCCATATATTTGTAAACTGACTCCGAATACCGCAACAGCGGCGGCACCGGATACGGCGGCAATAACCATACTGTTTGTTGCATCGCTTATTCTGTCTACAACCGTCCCGATAAAAACGAAAACTGTATATCCCGTTATTTCTTTAATGAGGGGAATATCAAATTTTGCAAATATAGGTTTATACTCCAATACCTTCCTTACATATATATAATTAAGTGCTAATACAATAAAGTTGAATACTGTATGTATTGTAACTAAACCGATTGCTCTGTAACCCATTGACAAGAAAATCAGTATAGTAATGGGAAGAGTAATTTCGCGAATTATTTCAATCGTTTTTCTGAAAGTAAATCTTTCATGTGCCGTAATTACCGCACCGAAAACGCCCATCGGAAAACTGACGGCAAGGTTTACCGTCATAATCATTACAATAATTCTCAAGCGAGAGGCTTCGGTTGCTGTCAGATTTTGTGATAAAAATCCGAGGTTATTGGCAAGAACAAAGCCACATACCAAAGTTACTGCAGCAATTATCAAATACACTCTGAAAAATCCGCCACCTAATTTTTGTTCGGATTCTTTGTCGTCCAAAGCAATATACTTTGCCGTATACTTTATCAACGCACTTTCTAAACCAAGTCCCAAAAAAGACAGGTAACTGATAACAGAATTTGCTATTGAATACAAACCGTATTCGCTTTGCCCCATCATTTTCAGCATCTGGGGGGTGTAGAGCAAGCCTGCTATCATTGCGATAGACAGATATACATACGACAGTATTACTCCGCTTTTGATTTCGTTTCTTTGTTTCATAAGTATAACCCCAAAATTTTTATTGTACCCTACTGTATACTTTTTCAATTTGCTTGCAAATTGTATCTTTCGAAAAACGATTTATACAATCTTCACGCAATTTTTTCTTGTCATATTTATCGTGGTTTTCGTAGATATATCGCATTGCATCAGACAACTCATCAAGGTTTCCGTATTCAACCTTAATGCCGTTTGTTTCATCGATAATATCTTCTGCACCCTGACCTTTTGTTGCAATACACGGTACCCCGCTTGACAATGCTTCAATATATACAATACCGAATGTTTCAACCTTACTTGTCAAGACAAAAGCGCTCGCATCTGCAAATATTTCTTTGCTTTGTTCTTTGGAATATCTACCGAAAAACTTTATTCTATCGGTTTCATCAAGTTCTATAACAAGATTTTCAAGATTATCTCTTTCATCTCCGTCACCTGCAATCAACAGATTAACCTTTTCATTTTTCGAAAAAGCATTATGAAATGCTCTTATTACCAAATCTATACTTTTATTTTTTTTCAACCCACATGCGGAAAGAAAAGTAAAATATTTTTTGTTGTTTTTATCAATTAAACTATAGTATTCTGTGTCAACTAAATTAGGAATAACATAAGTTTCTTTTGTTATATTGAATTTGTCACATATTTTATTATGAAAATTCGAACCCACAAAAATAAAAGCATCACTTTGCTCGATAGTCTTTCTGACTCGTTCATAATCGTTATCAGTCGCCTCACCGAGCAAAAGTCCCGAATAATGCTCTGTCACAACCAGCGGAATATTCAACTTTTCTTTTGCTTTTAGGCAGTAGTATCCGCAACTGTGAGAAACATGGGCGTGCAATACATCGGGAGCATTCAACCCCTGTTTAATATCACTGTCAATTTGTTTTTTGATTATTTTGTAGAACATATTGGATATATACTTATCCTGTGCATTATTAAACTTTGCAATAATAGGCACAATAACTTCATAAAAGATTGTCCTGACATCGCCATCTTGCCATATTCTTTTTATGTTCCATTTTTGCTTGCCTATTCTGGTAACCGAAACAGGAGTAATATGTATAACTGTAACATCGTGTCCACGCTCTGCCAATGCATGTGCCTGTTCTCTGAAAAATGACGCTGTTACATCTTCGTTATTTTGCGGATACCACGCAGGTATAACATAAATTTTCAAAAAATCACAACCAAATAAATAAATTATTTCAATATATCAAAACAAAGTTGTTCTAACTTCTCTGTTATATAGTCGTGGTCGTATTGAGCAACCTTTTCTTCATCAGGTTCGTATAAAAGCGGCTTGCCGGAAATTTTTCTTTCATACTGCATAGTAAGAAAATCTTCAAGGTGCTTCACATCTTCTTTTTGAGTCACTTCTTCAACGGCAATACCCAAATTGAGTTCCTCGACAAATTTTGTTGCCTCACTTCTTTCCCTATTACCGCAGGTAATGCTGATTACAGGTTTTTTGAATAAAATATATTCAAAGAGTTTAGCCGCAAACATATCATGCACCAATACAAGTAAACAATCAGCACAACTCTGCAATTCAAGTGCTTCTTTCCGAGGAAGAAATCCTTTGTCATTTACAATATCTTTCATCCCATATTTTTCGGCTGTTTGAATAAGTGTTTCATTATTTCCACCTGCACAGTCAAGAGAAAATTTATATTTGGGGTGATTTTTCAACACTTTTGTAATAGCCATAAAAAGCAAGTCTGCTTTTCTTGTTCCTCCATACAAAGCACCTGTATGAATAATATGCAAAACATCGTCTTGTATAGTGGAAGTTTTTCTGTATTCGTCCATAGAAAAGCCATTTGTTAAGATGCTTACTTTGTTATTATCAAGTTCCAAGAAACTTAACAAATCATCTTTCATTTTTTGCACTACAACAGTAACTGCATCTGCCTTTGATAATTGCTTTTGCATATATTTTTTCATCCTGTGTGTGTTATCACAACAATCAACAGAAACTGGTATGTCTCGAAAATCGCTTATCCATTTACAACCTAATTTTTTCTTCAATTCATAGCCAAACATCATCTCAATAAACGGACAGGCTGACGAAATGACAACGTCAATTTTAGTTCCTTCTGGTATAACATTTTTGCAGATAAAAGAAGCGTATTTCTTTGCCTTTTTCGTCATTGATGAATATAAAATTTTATTTTTCAATTTTATTTTTACATTATCCGTTTCGATAGCCTTTTCTTCGTTTTTGTTCGAAATTTGCCAATCGTCGCCGGTTGCACCTGAAAAATGTTTTATCGCAATTTTTTCGTAATCTGTCTTTTGATTTATTCTGGCAACAAGAATATTATCTTCATCTTTATATTTTTCAAACTTCATATCCATATCGTTGTGAGGTTGAGTCACAACGGTAACATTATGCGATTTTGCCAGACGCTTTGAAATATTTGTCCAGCGTACCGAGGCAATATTCTTATCGTGTTTGTAAAAAGGTGTGATAATTAAAATATTCATAGTCTTGCTTCTCCGATAACTTTCTTATATAGTGTCATTGCAATTTTGTATAAATGCGGTGTTTTTGCAAGCAATGTTGCAGAAATCTTTACGGTCTTTTCGCATATATCACTTGACTTTATTTCGCCTAAATGCTCTCTAATAAAACTTCTGATTTTTTGTGCATCATTTTCATACTCTTTTTGTCCTGTCATCATATTATACAGCCCGACATAAAAGAGGACTTCTCGACGCAGTGCATATTTTTCAAGTTCGGGATAATTTTCTTTGCAATCAAGTCTAACTGTATCCCAAAAATATACAGAGTCAATTTTCTTTTGAGATACTCCCGAATTGGTGATTGCTCCTGTTCGCTTTTGCAGATAATAATATTTTGATTTTCCGACAACAACCGTCTTTTCGGTGTGTTTAAAAAGTTCAATGCAGAAAGGATTATCTTCGCCTAAAATTCCTTTGATAAACCTCAGATGATTCTCGTTGTGAGTCTTGTTTCCGATAAATGATGCCTTGTATAATTTATTCCACGCAAATGGGTCCAATGTTTTACCGTACAGATATTCTTTGAGTGCATCAATACCATCGTAGACAATTTCAATACCATCGTTTCCGATTTCTTCTGTTTCGCCGTCTTCATAAAAACGAGTGTATCTGCAACAGGAAACATCAGCATTGTATTTATTAATTGCATCAAAAAGCGTTTCAAACATATCTTCGGCTATATAGTCATCACTGTCAACAAAACCGATATAGTCGCCTGTTGATACATCAATACCTGCATTTCGTGCATCGGAAAGACCTCCGTTTTCTTTATGTATAACAATTATTCTGTCGTCTTTTTTCTCGTACTCATCGCAGATAGCGGGACAGTTATCCGTAGCGCCATCATCAACTAAAATAATTTCCAAATTTTGATAAGTCTGTAAGAGAATACTGTCAATACATTTTTTCAGATAATTTTCTACGTTGTAAATCGGCACTATGATTGATATTTTCTTCTGTTCCATCCTCTGTCGCTCCTGCTCTGACTTTTATTTCACTTGCTATACCGTACAGTACAACAAATACATAAGTAAACTTTTCTCTGTGTCTTAATGCCGAACCGGCATTTGAAACGCCCCACCCAAACATAATTGATGCCACAAGACACATCATAACGAGAATGAACATATAACTGCGGATATTTCCTTTTCCCGAAACGGTCTTTGTGTTCTTGTCCGCATAGGTTCTGATAACAATGATAATGGTAAAAATATAGAAAAGCACACAACTGAAAAATGCAAAAATATCTCCGATACCTCTCCAACGCCATGGCATAGGTGAACAAATAAAATAAACAATTCGAATTGGTGTATTAACAATAAGATCAACAACAGCAGGAAGTCCCTGTATTCCTATTGTATATTCACTACCCCCGGTATTGTATCCTGTTGCATTCTTTGTCATTGATTCGGCTGTTATATCTCCACCGAGTTTTCCGAGCAAATCACTACCATAGGTTGATAAAATATAAAGCAAAACAAACAAAACTATTACAATAAGAACTATCCTAAAGGGCGTAAATTTTAACTGTCTTTCTTTGTTGTTAACAAGGAAATAGAAGACAATATATGTAATTGCTCCTACCATTCCCCCTATATGGAAAAGTCCTCCTATAAAGGAAAAGATTATCGCAAAAATAAAATTTACGGCACTCGCTCCTAACCACCATTTTGTGTATAGATAAAGTGACAGAATAAGGAAGAACGCAATAAATGATTCTTGCAAAAAGAAAGTTGTAACCATCATCGAGTTCGGCAAAAATGCAGCAAAAACCATTGCCGTCTTCTTAACATTTTCGCTGACTTCAAACATGGTCAGTATTCGGT
>JAZLJE010000127.1:0-3547 GCA_045617705.1 Ruminococcus sp. | reverse complement strand
TTAAAATTTTTCCATATTTCATAAAACCACTTTTCGATGATTTTTACCTTAATTTTTTGGCGCAAATTTCTGATACCTGTGTTGTCATTGTTTCGCTTTCATTGATTGATGCTTTTTCCAAACCATTATTTTCCGTTGCATTCACTGAATCTGCGCTGACAGTCGGCATCGTTTCTACTTCTGCAGTAAGTGACGGCTGGTATCTTGTTGGTCAACCTCCTGGGAATAATTATCAACCACAAGAACAATACAAGTTTTCTGATAATAGCGGCAGTTCAATTTCAGTACAACTTGATGCAAATACAGCATATGAGTTTGGACTTGTAAAAGTTCAAGGCAATCAACAATGGCGATATGGTAATAACGGTAATATGACTGAGAATGATCAAAATTGGCAATTTTACGAAAACAGTCCAAACTGTCATTTACAAACTTCTACAAGTGCAACTTATACATTTACTTTCCACATGGAATATGATACTCCTCGTATCAGCATTTCCAAAGGCGGTACTCCCACTCCTTCCGGCAAAACTTGGTATATCACCGGTATTGATGGCAATTGGGATGTAAAAGCCCATCAAGCCGATAGTAACGGTAATTTTACTTTCGAAAACCTCGAAGGGGATCATAACTATTATTTCAGATTAACTGACGGTACAGACCAGTACATAGCTTATGGGCAAATGAAATCAGACAACTGTAGTGGATGGGGTTTTAATAAGACTGATGACCGAGCTAACTCTTGTCAACTTTATACTGCTGAAGCAGGTGATTATGTCTTCCATATTACGGGTGACAACACTCCGACATTGTCCGTAACTTTCCCGAAATCACAAAAACCTGCCACAGGTAAGATAAGAATATATTTCACTCGCCCTGAAGAAGGTGCTTGGAAAGGTCATGTTCCGTGTGTTTACACAGGTGGAAACTGGCCCGGCAATGAAATGTATTTCCACCAAAAAAATAATGACGAACAAAATGTTTATTACTATGATATTTCGAGTAGTACAACTTATGTAATATTCAATAATGGCGTAACTGGAGATGGACAGACAGAAACAGTACAGGTAAAACCTGATACAAATCCTGCTCTTAAAAACGGCTATGGTTACTATTGGAATAATCAAATGGACGACAATAAATACAAAGTCTCTTCCTGGCAGGAAGAAAAGTCTACATACAAACTCGTTTACGGAAATAGTACTGAAGATTTAGATGCAGGAAGTGCAATAGTAACCCTCTCAAAGAATACTGCCTATACTTTGTCTGTTCAGGAATGTATCTTTGATTCCGTAGAAAAGACTTATGTTTCTACTGCTGCCCCTGTAACCGGTACATCTTTCAGCAATGTCCAATTTGCTGAAGGCAGTAGCAGTTCATTTTCTTTCACCCCGAGCAAAGACGGACAGTACAAGTTTGATTTTGATTTAGACAGCAAAAAACTTTCCTGTGCGAAATCTACAAAAATCCGCATCAATTTTGTTGCCGGTGACAGTTGGATTTCAAACGATGACCCTGATATATATGTAGAAACAGCCGGCGAAAAGTATATTATGAAGAAGACAGTAGATACATTGAGCGGAACACCAATCTGGTATGCAGATGTTCCCGACGCATCGGGCTACACTTTCCTTCGTATGCCTGCCGGCAACGATGAAAATACATGGAACTCTTGGACTGCATCAAGCCGTGGTGCTAAAACAACCTATAAGGCTGGAGGAGATAACTCCGGTTGGCAAAACACTCTGATGAACGCAGCAGACGGTACAAAGGGCAACTTCTGGGCAGGTCTCTACTGTGACACAAAGGGTAACGGTGACCCCCACGATTTCGTTAGTGTTTATGCAAAAGATGCAACCAACTTCTATTTCTACCTCCCGTCTTATGTTGATTTGGCAAATGCAAAGATTTATTCAACATATTATGATGCTAAAATCACGGGCGGTAAATATAGCAGCGAAAAGACAATTTATTCCAATACAGAAGGTTCAGTTCCTGTAGGTATCGAAAACACTCTCAATCTCTCCGATACAAATGACTATACATTAAAGTATAAATATACACAGAGTCAGTCATCTTATTCTACTGTTACACTTCATATTATGAAGACAGTTGATACAGCAGCACTCTTGATGACAACCGACAGAGCCCTCTTCACAGATAAAGTAAATACTTCTGCGTATGATTCTAACGAAGACAAAGCAACAAAAATCTACGAAGACGGCATCTCTACAAAAGGCTCTTATTCGATGTATACCAAAAAAGGTATAAAGATTGTCGGCAAAAACGATGACGATTCCGAGAACAACACTATCAAAAAGATAAAAGGCCGTGGCAACTCCACATTCAAAGCCTCAATGAAACTCTACGGAAAATATGCATACAACATCACTCTTGATGAAAAAGCAAAATTAGTAGACGGCGCTCAAAATTCAAAGAAATGGTGCTTGCTTGCTAACAATGCCGATGAATCCATGCTCCGTAATACATTGATATATAGTATAGCCGAAGAAGTCGGCGTACTCTACGCTCCGAAAACTCGTCTTATCGACCTTTTCGACAACGGTATCTATCTTGGTGCATATATCATTTCCGAAAAAGTCGAGTACGGCAAGAACACATTGATGGAAGAGAGTCCTTCCGGCGAAAGAACAAATTCCCTCGACGAATATAACAAAGCATTCGCAAATGGTAAGCAGAAAAAATCATACAACAAAATCGAAGAAGGAGAATGGCTTGTAAAGAACGGCTCAATTACTACATCAAGTGGCAAGACTTACACTTGTCAGTACAGCAACTATGCTGGTGCTTGTGGCTCTGACACCCCCGCAAGTGGTGGCGACCCCGTTGTCATTGATGAGAAAAAAGGTATCTCAATGACAGGCTACGAAGAAGGCGATTTCATCCTTGAATTCGAACTTTTCGACAGATATCAGGATGAGGCTTCTTGGTTTGTCGAACCTACAACAGGTCAGGCAGTAGTTGTCAAGTACCCCGAATTTGCTTCCGAATCCGAAATGCAATGGATTATCGAAAAATTCGATACAATGTGGAACGCTGTATATAGTGACAATATTACTGCCTTTGAGACCGTAGCAGATACCACTTCATTCTCAAAGACATATCTCATTCAAGAACTCTCAATGAACCTTGACGCAGCCGCTTCTTCCTACTATATCACCGGCGGTGCTCATTTTGTGAAAATGATAGCATCACCTGTTTGGGACTACGACTGGACCTGCGGTGACTATTTCCATGCAAAGCGATATATTGATGAAAATGACAACAACAAAGTAAAAGAAACCAGTATGGATAGTTATGATACATGGTTTGTTTCCAACAAGTCGATAAATACAAGTAAATTAGGCGACTCCCCTCAAGACCCCAAAAATGAAAACATACTTTCTTTCGAAGCAAAGCTTTGTAAGATGGACGGCTTCTGGACAGTCAACAAGCAACAATGGACTAATATCTTTAAGCCCGTTATTGAAAAGTATATTGATACAACAAGAAATATTTATGACGGTGAAACTGCTGTTCTTGAAGC
>JAZLJE010000126.1:0-3826 GCA_045617705.1 Ruminococcus sp. | reverse complement strand
AAAGGAGGATGTCAAATGAATAATTTTGTAACAAGGCTTCACTTAAAAACATCTGTTGCCGATGCTGAAAACGGAAGAAAAAAACTTGTTGATTTTTGCTTGAGCAATCCGGATGTACAGTATTTGGCGATTGGATGGAGTTGTGTTCATTCTGAAGAAGAACAAATTTACTCCTACAATGATTTTTATGATGCAGTAAAAAAATGGAATAAGAAATATGATAAAAAAAGAATTGATTCGGCATTAAATCTATTCAAGTATGCACAAGAAAATGATTTGTTTTGGACAAGAGATTTAGATGGGTTCTATTGGATGTGTAGAGTTAAAGACAATGCTGTTGCCCTGCGGAATGATGAACTTGATATAGGTGCAGTACTACCGGTTGAAGCGTATAAATATGGGTTAGAAGTCCCTGGGCAAATTAAAGCCGCTTTTAACAGACCAAGAGGCGGAATCGTTCAAAAACTTTATGAAAAAAATATTTTAGAGTTTTCTAAGTATGTTTTCAATAAGTTATCCGGCAAAGAATTATATGAAATTTCCGTTGGAAACGATACTGATATTATTGACAATTTACCGGATTTTCAATTAGAAGAACTTGTTATTTCATATATTCAACTTAAGTATAATTATTATTTGCTATCAAATTCAATTGCGAATAAATCAACAACAATTAAGATTGAATGCGAGTTTATGTCAAGGGAAAAAGGAAATACGGATAAGGCTGTAGTGCAAGTAAAGGCCAAAAAAGGTTGGATAGATGTATCGGAATATAAAAATTATTTGGAAAAAGGATATAAAGTATTTTTCTATTCAAACAATTATGCAAATAGAATTGAAAATAAAAATATAATCTACATAACACGAGATGAACTTCTGAATTTTTATAAAGAATATAAAGCAAATTTACCGGAATCTATTACGATATGGGAAAACTTATTTGATTAAAAATAAAGTAATAATTTACAAGCTAAGGAAGGAGAATTTTTATGTACGGAAATACTGATAAGCCTATTGATTCCATAGAAAAAGACACTTTTGGAATCAAAAATTACATAGACGGATTATGCAAATTCATCTTAAATTGTGATACTCCAATGACAATTTCGATACAAGGAGATTGGGGAAGCGGAAAAACAAGTATGATGAAGATGATAGAATCACAAATATCATCAGATGTATATCCGATTTGGTTTAACACATGGCAATTTTCTCAATTTAGAATGCAGGATGAGTTAACTGTTTCAATGTTGACGGCATTACTTTCTTCACTAAATACAAAAGGAGAGGCTTTTAAAAAAGTCAAAGAACTTTTAGGAACAATTTCAAAAAAAGCAATACGTATTGGAACTGATATTGCAATTGGTGGAGAAGCTGCAGAAACATTAGGAAAAATGATGGATGGCGTAGACACTGATTATGCAGAACAAATTAAAGGTTTGAAAGATAATTTTGAAAAAGCTGTTGATGAAAAATTGAATTCAGAAAATAAAACACGAGCTGTTATCTTTATTGATGATTTAGACAGACTACAACCTGCAAAAGCGGTTGAGTTGCTTGAGGTATTGAAATCATTTTTGGATTGCGAACAATGTGTATATGTATTAGCCGTTGATTATTCTGTAGTAACCCAAGGTATAAAACAAAAATTCGGCGACTATGTTGATGAAGCAAAAGGAAAAAGTTTTTTTGATAAAATAATACAACTACCTTTTAAGATGCCGGTAGCGCAGTATAAAATAAAAACATATATTTCGGATATGTTTGATAAAATGAAAATTAAATATACAAACGATACTCTTTCAGACTATGTTTCACTAATAGAAAGTTCAATTGGTTGCAATCCGAGAGGAGTAAAAAGACTTTTTAATACATATTTTTTGTTGGATATTATTTCGAAAATGAATAAAAGTGTAGAAAACAAAGAATCGTATCAAAAACTTTTGTTTGCAAGTTTGTGTATGCAGGCAGAGTTTGAAGAATTATACAATTTTATTGTTTCTACAAGTGATACATTGGATGTTGACTTCTTTAATTCTTTTTCCGAAGGACTTACTTCTAACAGCGATATAATGAAAGAAATAGGAATAAACAATGATGATACAATTGAACGAATAAATGTATTTATGAAAAAGTTTATCAAAGTAATGCAATTAGATGATGATGAAAACATTTCTGATGAGGAAATAGAAAACTTAAAAGAGATATTATCTTTTTCAACAGTTACATCTGTAAACAACGAGGAAAGTTTGTCGGAAGAAAATAATAAAGATGACTGGCATTATCGCCCGATAAATAAGGGAATTGTAAATGCAATAAACGAAAAAATAAAAAAAGAATTTGATGTAAATTTCAAATTATGGCAACCACGAAAAAACAAGGGGACCAGAAGAATTTCATCGGCAAACGGAATATATTACGGAACAATAAATAATATTTCATATGAGTTTGATTACATTCTTTCAACAGATTATCAAACAAAAACAACAATATTAAAATTCGGAATTTACCCTCAAAATGGTGTAAACTCAGAAGAATTACAGTGTCTAATTGAAAAGACAAAAAATAATTATATAAAATATGATTGGGGATTTAAAACCAACAGCATCCTTTCTCTTGATGCAGATCGCGAGAAAGAAGATCTTGTTAGCAATTTTTATAATCAAATAAAAAATGAATTAAACCTTATAATCAAAAAATAAAGGAGATTGATTGATGTGGCAACACCAATAATTTTTACAGATAACAAATATGAAAGTGGTGCAATAAAGGTATTTATTACGGATAATAAATATGAAACCGGAGTGCAAAAAGTTTGGGTAACTCAAAACAAATACGAGAGAGGAGCAATAAAAGGGTTTATAGTTAAAAGCAAATATGATGCACAGATGAAAATATATTTATGCAAAAACAAATATGAATAAATTGTAAGAATTTATTATTAATCTTTCGATTTATACTTATGCAAAAACCACATCAAAGGCTAAATTTACCTAAGATGTGGCTTTTGTGCTTTTTATTCACTTTTTCACTTGACTTATGAAGTTGTTTGGAGTATTGTGTGTGTTACCAAAATACTACCGACAAAGGAAGTGAAAATATGCAAAGAAAATTACTTACAAACGGAAATGTATTCAAGCGGACTGATGACCGTTGGTGTGGAGTTGTATGGTATCAGGATGAGCAAGGGGCATTAAAAATTGAAAATGAAAGAATTGATGCTTTTTTGATGATGTAGCAGACGGAATGTTTGAAAATAGGTAGCACCAGATATGAAATTGATGAAATTTAGTAAAATATTATATATTCAAAACAAAATCGCAACAGCGATTTTGCACCATACTTCTTCCATATTCACTATTACTTTTTACTTTCCAAAAATCCTCGTTTTAGTCGGTTTGATGCGATTTAAGGAAAAGTGAAGAAGGAATAGTGAAAAAGTAAAATCCCCGTTCTTGCGAACGAGGATTTTTGGCAGGGGCAAAAGGACTTGAATGGCTCCGCCCTCTTGTGCTTAACGGCTTCTGACTTCGCCTTTTACAAGGCTTGTCGCAAGCCGAGCACTGCGCTTCGGTCAGCTCCCTTCATCTGCCGCAGGCAGCGGTCGCTTCCTCACTCGTTCACGCTCCGCGTGCCTCGGGTTCAATTGTAACCACAAAAATAACAGCACCACAAAAAGTGATACTGTTATTTTGGCAGGGGCAAAAGGACTTGAACCCTCGGCACGCGGTTTTGGAGACCGCTGCTCTACCAACTGAGCTATACCCCTATGTCTTTCAACCTGTAAAGTATATCACGATTTTATAATATTGTCAAGTGTTTTTTA
>JAZLJE010000125.1:0-6655 GCA_045617705.1 Ruminococcus sp. | reverse complement strand
TTACGGCGAATTGTCCGAAAATCTATATTCGGGTTATGCCGATGCACAGGGAATGAAAAATACTCCCGCCTATGTTATCTCAAACGGTAATGTCAGAGATTACATCGTAGGCGTTGTCATCGCCGTTATTACCGTCAAAGGAGTAGGAGAAAAACTTGTTGTCGCGCCGACAGGCTCTGTATATTATGAGCCTGAAATAAGAGAATATCTTTCAACTCTTAACAATATCGAGATAGAAAAAATCAACTGCCTTTATGAAAAATCCTGCGGTGCGATTATCGTTTATAAAGATAAAAACAAAGAAAAATCTTACAAGGTGCTTTTGGTCCGCAACAACAACGGCAGAAACTACAGTTTCCCGAAAGGTCATGTCGAAAAAGGCGAAACCGAAGAACAGACCGCTATAAGAGAGATTAAAGAGGAAACAGGACTCGATGTTGAAATTGTCGATTCATTCAGAGAAGTTTCCGATTACTGCCCATTCGGTAATATCAAAAAGCGTGTCGTTTTCTTTATGGCACAATCCTTTACCGACAAGGTCGTTATTCAAAAAGAAGAAATAGATTCATACAAATGGGTTGACCTGTTTGAAGCCCACAACATCTGCACATACGAAAACGATTTGAGAGTTATCAAAAAAGCAAAGGAAAATCTTGATAAACTGAAATAAATCTTTGATTTTGTAAATAATATTAGAAAAAGGAGTTTTTGCTATGATTATCGGTATTATTATTGCTGTACTTGTTTTGATTATTATTATTTCATGTATCAAAGTTGTACCGCAGGCACACGAATTTGTTGTTGAATTTTTAGGAAAATATAAAACGACCTGGGAAGCGGGTATTCACTTCAAAATTCCTTTTCTTGAGAGAATTGCAAGAAAGGTTACCTTGAAAGAACAGGTACTCGACTCTCCGCCCCAGCCCGTTATCACAAAAGATAATGTAACCATGCAAATTGACACGGTTATTTACTATTCTATTTTTGACGCAAAACTTTACGCTTACGGCGCAGTAAATCCTATCTCTGCACTTGAAAATCTCGCTGCAACTACCTTGCGTAACTTGGTCGGTGAGTTGGAACTTGACGGAACACTTACCTCTCGCGATACAATCAACGCAAAAATGACGGAAATTCTTGACGAAGCCACCGACAAATGGGGAATTAAGGTTACAAGAGTCGAACTCAAAAATATCATCCCGCCGGCTGAAATCCAGAACGCAATGGAAAAACAGATGAAAGCCGAACGCGACAGGCGTGAAACAATGCTCCAGGCAGAGGGACACAAAGCCGCCGCTATCACCCGTGCAGAAGGTGACAAACAGGCGATGATTCTCGCAGCCGAAGGTGAGCGAGACGCTCGTATTGCCAAAGCAGAAGGTGAAGCAAAGGCAATCTTCCTTTCCAAAAAAGCCGAGGCTGACGGTCTTAAGGCGCTCAAAGAAGCAGGCGTTGACGGGTCTGTACTCGAACTCAAAAAGTACGAAGCCCTTGTTGCTATGTCTAACGGCAAAGCGTCAAAAATTATCGTTCCCACCGATGCCGTCAATATGACAAAACAGAATGTTATGTTTTCGGAAACAACGGGATTGGGCGATGTTACACAGCCCGCACCCGACGATGCAACTTTGAAAAAAGACGACCCGTGCTGCGATAAGTTTAAAAAATGAATGATGAATAATTAATAATGAATAATTAAGGGAAAATCGCAAGCGATTTTTGGATTTATAGTATTTGAGGCTGAACAAAGTTTGTTCAGCCTTTTTGTGTGTTATAAAATGGAATGGAAACAAAAAACAGTTAGTAGTGAGGAATTAGGAGTTAGGAGTTTTGGTGGATTTTCGCTATGCGAAAATCAATTATAATTGCCCGCAAAGCGGACACCTTAACTTCTCACTTCTAACTCCTCACTCCTCACTCTAAACTTCTCTCAATATGTATTTTTTGCGTTGTGGACTTTTTTCGTCCCTGATTTATTTTATTGTTGCAGTTTTTGACATTATATGTTATCATATACTATGTGTAAAAGTATTTTTATTCCGAAAGGAGTTTTTACCATGTGCGGTATTTGCGGATTTACGGGAAAAATAGAACAGAAAGAAAACATAATTGAGAAAATGACTCAGGTCATTACTCACAGAGGCCCCGACTCTGACGGCTATTTTAGTGACGACTATATCTCAATGGGTTTTCGCAGACTTTCGATAATCGATATCGAGGGCGGACAACAGCCTATCGAGAACGAAGACGGCACTCTCGTACTTACCTATAACGGTGAAATTTATAACTATAAAGAACTCAAAAAGGAACTCGAAGAATTAGGACATACTTTCTCAACTTCATCCGACAGCGAAGTTGTACTTCACGCTTTTGAAGAATGGGACGAGGAAATGTTTGAAAAACTTCGCGGTATGTTTGCTTTTGCAATATATAACAAAGAGTCAAAAGCGCTGTTTCTTGCCCGCGACTTTTTCGGCATAAAGCCTTTGCATTATACAATGATAGGCAAAGATTTTTGCTATGCAAGTGAGATAAAAAGCATTTTGGAACATCCGAATTTTGAAAAAGAGTTTAACGATGCCGCACTCGATGCTTATCTGTCTTATCAATATTGTCCCCAGCCGATGACCTTCTTCAAGAATGTTTACTGTCTGTTGCCCGGACATTTTATGTGGTACCGTGACGGCGAAGTCGAAACACAAAGATACTTTGAGCCGAAATTCAAGATTGATAACGAGATGACCGAAGAAGAAGCAGTCGACAAGATTGAAAAAGTTTTCGAAGACTCTGTCAACGCTCACAAGATTGCCGATGTTGAAGTCGGATGCTTTTTGTCAAGCGGTGTTGACTCAAGTTATGTTTCTTCTTATTTCAAAGACCAAAAGACTTTCACGGTAGGTTTTGACTTTGGCGAGAAATATAACGAAATAAACTTTGCCGAAAGATTAAGCAAAGAACTCGGTGTTGAACACCACAAAAAGGTTATATCTTCCGAGGAGTTTTGGGCGGCTGTACCGAAGGTGCAGTATCACATGGACCAACCTCTTGCTGACCCGTCTTGTATCGCACTTTATTTTGTCGCAAAACTTGCGAGCGAATATGTCAAGGTTGTTCTCTCCGGCGAAGGTGCAGATGAACTTTTCGGCGGTTATACCTGCTATAACGACCCGCGTGTATTCAAAATTTATCAGACTATCGTGCCTTACTGTATCAGAAGGGCTATCTGCAAAGTCTGCAAAAAACTTCCCGATGTCAAGGGCAGAGATTACCTTATCCGTGCTACTCACCCGCTTGAAAAAGGCTATATCGGAAATGCTTATATGTATGACTACAGCCAGAAAAAGGCTATCCTCAAAGACTCATCTATCGCAACCGACCCGACAAAGTTGGTACGCAGACTTTACACAAGAGCAAGAAGATACGACAACGAAACAAAAATGCAGTATCTCGATATAAATATGTGGATGGTCGGCGACATTCTTTTGAAAGCCGACAGAATGAGTATGGCAAACTCACTTGAACTTCGTGTACCTTTCCTTGATAAAGAAGTTTTCAAAGTTGCATCAAGCCTTCCGACACATCTTCGTGTCAACAAATTCAACACAAAATATGCTATGCGCAAGGCTGCGGCACGCCACGTTCCCGAAGAGTCGGCAGAAAAAGAGAAACTCGGTTTCCCCGTGCCTACTCGCGTTTGGCTTCGTGATGAGCATTACTATAATGTAGTAAAAGATGTTTTCCTTTCTCCGACAGCGGAAAAATTCTTCAACACCGATGTGCTGATGAACTTCCTCGATGACCACTTTATCGAGAAAGAGGACAACGCAAGAAAGATTTGGACTATCTATGTTTTCCTTGTATGGTATCAGATTTACTTCGGTACGATTTCTTCCGACGACAACAAAGTTTTTGAAGAAAACTTTGACGATGACCAAGAAGCACCGAGCGGACAGACAAGAATTTTCCATGCTGTTGACGAAAGTATGGAGAACAAGGTCGAAAGAAAAGTTATGAAGCAGGATGACAGTTACAAAGAACAAGAGATTTTCTCTGCAACAGAGACGATTGAAGAGAAGAAAGACCTTGACTCTACTTCTGAACTCGAAGACCCCAACGCTTTCTTTGAAAGTTTGAAGAGTCAACTTAAAGAAAATTTTGATGAATAATGAATAATTGACAATTGATAATTAAGGGAAAATTGCTACGCAATTTACGATTTATAATTTTTCCTAAAAACTAAACACTATGTATTAGATACTAAAACTGCTGTGACGAGTTTTCGTCACAGCAGTTTTTATACTATGTATTTCCCTGTAAAATCTATTATCAGTTTTTCGTATCTTTTGGGGGCTTCAAGGTAACTTAAGCCGTGGTCGGCATTCGGGAAAGTATGCCTTTCGCAATATGATGCACAGTTGTCAAAAATTTCTTCACTCATATAGCAGGGAACAAAACCATCGCTTTCGCCGTGGATGATAAGGATAGGGACTTTTGCTTTTTTCACTTCGTCTGTGACCGTTACGCTGTTGAGGTCAACTCTGCCGAAAACCCTTGCACCGAGAGAAAGTATGAAATACGAAATCCGCTTTGGCATTTTTATATCGGTGCAGACTTTTTGAATAATCTCTTTCGGTTTCGCGTAGGGGCAGTCGGCAACAATGCACTTTACATTTTCAGGCAAATCAAGACCGCTTGCCATCAGTACGGTAGACGCACCCATAGAAATACCGTAAAGCGTAATTTGAACATCTTTGCCGAAACGCTCGACACAGTATTCTACCCAAGACTTACAGTCTTTTCTTTCGTTTATGCCGAAAGACATAACATGCCCCGAACTTTCGCCCTGCGCCCTTTCGTCTATCATAAGAACATTATGATTTTGCCTTATTGAAAAAGGTAACCCCCCGCAAAAGTCACGAATTGCTACACCGCGGTAGCCGTGAAAAAGAATATCAACGGGAGCGTTGTCCGCTGTGTGATAGTATTTTCCTTTCAAGGTCAAGCCGTCAAAAGACTTGATACTTACACTTTCAAAAGGGATAGCCAACGCCTCGTTTATCAGTTTGATTATTTCGTCTTGTCTGCCTTTGTACTGACCGACATTCGGCATATTAAGGGGGTCGTTTTGTTTGTATATCGGGGAGTAAAGAGTTATTTTATAATCCGTATACATCAGAAAAATAAAGAAAAGTATTACTGCTCCTATTATAATTAAAATCCACATAATTCATACCTCGCTTTGATTATACTCCCAATATATGAACAATACAAGATTTTTCTAAAATCCCGTTGTTGAAAAATTTTCTTTGATACTATATAATATGTATATCAAAAAAAGGAAACGAAAATTATGCGTGTATTTAACAGCACAAAAGAATATGAGAAAACGGGGTTTTCGTCCTGTGTTGCACTCGGCTTTTTTGACGGCTTGCACGAAGGTCACAAAGAGGTAATAAAAAGTACGGTAAAAGAAAAAGGTGAACTTTCGTCGGTTGTGCTCACTTTTGAAAAGTCGCCGTCTGCAGTTTTGAAAAACTGCGAACAGGAACTTCTCCTTACAAATACAAAAAAGGCAGAAATGCTTGAAAAAATGTGTGTAAACGCTACGATTTTTGCCGATTTTTCTGCGATAATGAATATGAGCGCAGAGGATTTTATCGACGAAATTCTTGACAAAGAACTCAAAGCGGAAAAGGTTTTCTGCGGGTTTAACTACCATTTCGGAAAATCGGGCAAAGCGGACACAAATACGCTGAAAAAACTTTGTGAAAAACGCGGTATTGAAGTTACGATTGCAAATCCTGTTGAATTTGAAGACGAGGCGGTTTCGTCAACAAGGATAAGAAACGCGATAAAATCGGGCGAAATTAAAAAGGCAAACGCTATGCTCGGATACAATTTTTCGATAACGGGAGTTGTAGAAAAAGGCAACGAGATAGGACATTCTTTGTTGTCGCCGACTGTGAATATCGAACTTGAAAAAGGAATTGTCGTGCCCTCTTTCGGTGTATATAAAACGAAAGTAACGGTAGGAGATAATTCATATATCGGGGCAACGAATATCGGCGTTCATCCTACGGTGGGAGAGTGTAGTCCCGTTTGCGAAACCTATCTTTTTGACTTTGAAAATAAAGATATCTACGGTGAAAAAATCACCGTCGAACTTTTAGATTTCATCCGAGAAGAAAGAAAATTTGCCTCAAAAGAAGAACTGAAAATTCAGATTGAAAAGGATAAAAAACTTATTAGAGCATAAAAACGGAGCGGTTTCCCGCTCCGTTTTTTAGTATTTCGTGTTTAGTATTTAGTGTTTAGAAAAAATATAAATTCAAAAATGCGAAGCATTTTCCCGAAAATTTCAATTATTCACTATTCATTATTCATTTATTTCCCGTTTATAATTCTCTTATACCTAAACAAAGTATTCTCTGCCCATTCGCGGTCGATTTTGATAAAGCCCGAAAGTTTTTTGTCGGAAGATGCGACCTTCTCAACGATTTTCAGGCTTTTTGCGTATATCTCAAGTCGTGCCGATTGGACAAACGGCTCGTGATTTTCGCCGAGAAAATATGTAAATCCCATTGTATTTGACTCACGGTTATACATCGAAAGATAGCCTTCGTCGACTCTCTGTAGGTCGTGTTTTTTTGCGACA
>JAZLJE010000124.1:0-14242 GCA_045617705.1 Ruminococcus sp. | reverse complement strand
TACAGAAGCGCCGACAGACGAAACCGAAACCCCGACAAAAGAAGATATCCCTATCCCGATTAGCAAAGACCCGTCCGCAATATTTACAAGTGACGAGTGTACGCTTGTGCATTTTTCGCTGTATTCCAGTCATAAGACATGTTCGGGAAAGAGCATCCCGTTTACTACAAAATACGGATATACCAAGATATATGCATACGGACAAGCCTCCATATCAGAAGGTGGATTTGCTGCTCTGATATGTAACGAAGAACAATATCAAAACTTCTATGCAAAGTATCACGAAATTTATAATGACAACGGCATCAATTACAACAAAGAATTCTTTGACAACAAAGCAGTAGTTATTTTTTGTTACGGGAGAAATAGCAATAATATATTGCTTATAGATGACTTTTTGGTACACGATGATACGCTGTTTATTCAAACAATAACCAGAATACCCAAAAGCACTTCGGCAAGTCATTATATGGCATACGCAATATTTACAATAAATAAAAGTGATATAGAAAATATCACCGACTTTTCGGTTGATATCGAAGATTAGAAGTAACACTAAATCTTTATGAAGTATTGACATTTTTCTTTTGGAACTTGTATAATAAAAAGAGATATTAAGGAGGGACTCATTTATGAAAAAGTTTTTGGTTTTGTTATTGGCACTTGTGCTTATTTCAAGCGTTTTTGTACTGCCTGTTAATGCGACAGCACAAAGCAAATCCACTTTCGATGAACTTTCTCCCGCCACACAGTATATCGAAAAATTGTATGAACAATATGGACAGTTGCCTTTGAAAGAAGGACTGGCAAAATACGATGAACTTTATTATCATACAAACGAGTTCGGAGAAACAGATTGGGCACTTGTTTATGCGCACAATGATTATGGCGTTTTCAACGATGTTATTATTGAAAACATTGTCGGTGGGAGAAAAGTATGTTTACCTGCACAAGAATATCCGTTTTCTATAAGATATGCCGTTTATGATGTTAAAAAAGACCGCTTTTATAATTTAGTGGATCTTGGTCCTACTGATGTATTTGAGAGGTATGACGGCTTGTACGAAGTATGGCAATCGCTTGACCTTTCCGAAATATCTTTTGAGGTTATGTGTGGCGATGCCAATGGTGATGGTAAAGTTAATATTATAGATGCAACTTATATTCAAAGATATTTGACATCACTTGTTTCCAAATATGATATCGAACAGATTGCTTCAGATATCGACAAAGACGGCGTTGTCACTATCGTAGACGCAACCCGTATACAGAAAGACCTTGCCGGTCTTGAATAAAAAATATTATAAATATTTCAAAAAGAGCAACGGCGAAAGCCGTTGCTCTTTTTCTTTGCTCTTCTGAACAAAATTTGGAGTTTTAATCTCAACGAGATTATATCGAATACCATTGTCGATATACACTTCGTGTTCGATATGTGTTCCACTCGATATATGCTTTGCATACGATATGTTGCGGTGCTTCGAGATTTTGACATTTCCCATTATGATGGCAACAAACAAAGTAAGGTTTATTATTGTCTTGAAAGTCAAAAAATTATGTGGTATAATTTATCATAGGTTAATATGGGAAGATATCGGATTTTCGGTATATTTTTACATGTTTGGAGTGATACGATGAGCCTTGTCGAATTTGAGAATGTCAGAAAAGAATACATTATGGGCGAAGTAACAATAAACGCCGTTGACGGTATTGATTTTAATATCGAAGAGGGTGAGTTTGCTGTCGTTGTCGGTACATCCGGCGCGGGAAAAACAACCGTGCTGAATATCTTGGGCGGTATGGACAGCGCCACAAGCGGAATTATCCGCGTTGGTGATAGGGATATCACCTCACTTTCCGACAAAGAATTGATAAATTACAGAAGATATGACATAGGTTTTGTCTTCCAGTTTTATAACCTTATCCCGAATTTGACAGCAAAAGAGAACATCGAACTTGCTACCCAAATTTGTGAAAATCCGATGGACACCGAAAAGGCGCTTTCCGCTGTCGGTTTGAGTGACAGAGCAAATAACTTTCCCGCTCAACTTTCAGGCGGCGAGCAACAGCGTGTATCTATCGCAAGAGCACTTGCAAAAAGACCGAAACTCCTCCTTTGCGACGAGCCGACGGGAGCGCTTGACTACAACACAGGCCGTTCAATTTTGAAACTTTTGCAGGATACCTGCAGGGAAGAGAAAATGACCGTTGTGCTTATCACCCACAACTCGGCAATTACCCCGATGGCTGACAGAATAATCCGTATGAAAAGCGGAAAGGTTATCGAAAACAGGGTGAACAAAAACCCGATGAATGTTGAAGAAATAGAATGGTAAAATAGATTTTTGAAATTTTAAGAAAGGAGGTCCGTATGTCGAAAGCACTACTTAAAAATACGCTTCGTGAGATAAAAAACACCAAAGCACGCTTTATCTCGATTATGATGATAATTGCGCTCGGTGTCGGCTTTTTTGTCGGCGTAAAATGCACAAATCCGTCTATGGTAAATATGGCGGAAAATTATTATGCCGAAAGCAACCTGATGGATTTTAGGCTTGTGTCGTCTGTCGGCTTTGAAAAAGACGATGTCGAACAAGTGAAAAAACTCGACGGTGTATCGGATGTTATGCCGTCGTATTATGCCGATGTGAGTATCAACACGGGTGCAAGTTCAAGTGTTGTTCGGCTTATGGGCGTGCCTTATGATTATAAAGACAGCGAAACGATAAACAAACTTGTTTTGCTTTCGGGGCGTTTCCCACAGCGCGAGGGCGAAATTCTTTTAGAGGGCAACACAACACCGAGTAATTCTCCGAAAGACCTCGGTGAGAAAATCGTAATAGAAGAAAAAATCGGCGATACTTACGCAAAAGACTCAATAAAAAGGCTTGAATTTACCGTTGTCGGTTTTGTTCAGTCACCGATGTATATTTCTTTCGGCAGGGGTACGACCAATGTCGGCAACGGCAAAATCGCAAGTTATGCTTTCATCCCGAATGAAGATTTTGTGTCCGAAAGATATACGGAACTTTATGTTCGATTGCAAAAAAGCAAAGACGCTCTTTCTCCGTTTTCCGATGAATACAAAAACCTTGTAGACGAGTACGAAGAAAAGATAGAAGATATAAGCGACAAAAGGCTTGATGTTTTTGTCGAAGAAAACATAAATTCAGCACAAAGAGAATTAGACGAAAATAAAGAAAAATATAAGTCCGAAAAGGAAAAGGCTCAAAAAGAATTAGACAATGCAAAAGAAGAACTCGAAAAAGGCGAGAACGAATACAACACCCAAATAGCCGATGCAGAAAAACTAATTCAAGACGGAGAAGAAAAAATACGCAAAGGCGAAATTGAATATCAAAACGGAAAAGAACAGTACGAAAACGCAAAGGCGGAATTTGAAAAAGAATTTACAGCATACAAAGAAAAATTAGACCAAAATCGCAAAGCCTTTGAAGAAGCAAAAGCAAAGTTCGAAAACGAGCAAAAACCCGCTTTACTTGCCGGTATAGAAGAACTCGAAAACGGCATTTATTCATTAGGCAATGGGACTTTGCAGGGAATAGAATATTCTATCCCCGACGGCTTTGACGAAGTAAAAGAATACATAAGGCAAAAAGAAAGTGAAATAAGCGTAGAAAACTGTATTACCGTCTTGCTTGATGTAAAAGATTTTCTGCACCCAACTTTCGGCGATACCTTTGACGAAACGATAGACGACTCTGCAACGAAGATTTCCGAGTTGAATATAAGTTTAGAGGAACTCAAAGTTACTTTGTCTTCTGCCCAAACGGAACTTGACAACAACGAGCAAGCATTATTATCCGCCGAAAGGGAATACGAAACTCAAAAGGCGGAATATACAAAAACTCTTGAAGAGTCAAAAGAAGAGTTAGAACAAGCAGAAAGTGAACTTGCAAACGGCAAAAGTGAACTTGAAAATTCCAAAGCCGAGTTTGAAAAAGCAAAAGCCGATGGAAAAGAAAAGATAGACAGCGGAAGAAAAGAGTACGAAAAAGCAAAAGCCGATGCCGACAAAGAATTTGAAAAAGCAGAAAAAGAGTTAAACGATGCACAGAAAAAGTTAGACGATTTTTCTTCCCCGAAATGGTACATCTTCAATAGAAACGACAACCCCTCGTATTCGTCATTTATCGACGATGCCAACCGTGTTGACGCGGTTGCAACGGTGTTCCCGTTGTTCTTCCTTTTGGTCGCTATGCTTGTCACCCTTACCACTATGACAAGGCTGATTGAAGAAAAGCGTACCGAGATAGGAACATTCAAAGCCCTCGGATATTCTAACGCGCGCATTGTCGGAAAATTCCTTACTTATTCCACACTTGCCGCAGTTTTCGGCTCTGTTTTCGGTTGCCTTTTGGGTATACCGATACTTCCGAAAGTTATATATAACGCGTACAAAATGATGTACTATATGCAGGATATACGAATAAAAATTTCGTGGACTGTCCTTGTTATCGGCGTTGTGTGTGCGATAGTTTGCTGTACCTTTGTCACGGCTTTTGTTTGCTTTAAGTCGCTTAGGGAAAAGCCATCCGAACTTATGCGCCCGAAAGTTCCGAAAAAAGGAAAACGCATTATTTTGGAGAAAATACCTTTTATCTGGAACAGATTGAGTTTTACTTCAAAAGTAACGCAGAGAAATCTTTTCAGATACAAGTCAAGGTTTTTTATGACCGCTATCGGTATTGCGGGCTGTACCGCCCTTATCGTTGCCGGTTTCGGTATCAAAGATGCCATAACGGATATAGTCGATATCCAGTTCGGCGAGATAAATAAGTACGATATTATGATAGTCAGCGAGGGCGACGAGAAAGGCGATTTTTCTCCCCTTATGTCCGCACTCGACATGGACGAACGCATAAAAGACAAAATGCTCTATATACAGAAGAATATCACCGTTTCATCAGAAAAAGCCAAGATGACAGATGATGTTTTCCTTTGCGTTGCCGATGATGAAAAGAATATGGACGAACTCGTAAGCCTGCGTGAGCGTGAAAGCCACAAAAGATTATATATGACAGACGGCTCTGCCATAGTCAGCGAAAAACTTGCAAAAATTCTTTCCGTAAAGGTGGGCGACAGCATTACCCTTGACGGCACGAATGACAAGAAAATCACCGTCGGCGGTGTTTGCGAAAACTATATTTACGGCTATATTTATATCACAAAAAACACTTACAAAGACCTTTTTGGAAAAGATGTCGAATACAATATGGTGCTTGTAAATGTTCATAATTTAACACAAGACGACGAAAACAATATCGGTTTTGACTATCTACAGCGCGACGATGTAAAAGCGTTGTCGTTTATGTCAACGGGTGTAAAAGATTTTCAGGATATGATACAGTCGATGAACCTTATCGTTTTGGTTCTCATTGTCTGCGCGGGAGCGCTTGCAATTGTCGTTTTGTATAATCTTACGAACATCAACCTTGCCGAACGCAGCCGTGAGATAGCAACGATAAAAGTTCTTGGATTTAACCACAGAGAAACAGCGTCTTTTGTCTATCGTGAGAACATTATCCTCACCGTGATAGGAACGCTTTTGGGACTTGTGCTCGGTGTTTGGCTGTCGCGATTTATCGTTGTCACCGTTGAGATAGACAAGGTAATGTTCGGCAGAACAATGCACTTTATGAGTTTTGTTTACGCCACAATCGGAACATTTTTGTTCTCTGCTTTTGTCAATTTCATTATGTATTTCAGGATGAAAAAGATAGATATGGTGGAAAGTTTGAAGTCGGTAGAATAAAATTTTCGAAAAAATTCTGTATTTTATCACTTTTCTCTTTATTTTGAGCAGAATATATGTTATAATATCCTATTATTGCAAAAAATACCATTGAAAGGAAGTTTTTAGATGGTTATGAAAAATATATATCGCACAGTATCCTGTGCGGATTTGCGTGAGAAGAATATCGGCGAACAGGTCAAAATTGCCGGCTGGGTTGAAAATATCCGCGACCACGGCGGCGTAATGTTTTTAGATATCCGCGACCAGTACGGAGTTACACAGGTTGTCGTTCACGACGACTCTATGCTCGAAAAGGTAAACCGTGAGTGTACCGTGTCTGTTTCGGGCGAGGTTGTAAAGCGTGACGAAGAAACAATAAATAATAAAATTGCAACAGGTACCGTTGAAGTTATCGCAAACGAAATCACGGTACTCGGCAAATGTAAAAATAATCTTCCCTTTGAAGTAATCACTTCAACAAACACATCGGAAGATGTCAGACTCAAATACCGTTTTCTTGATTTAAGAAATCCGAAAGTACACGACCATATTCTTTTGAGGAGTAAGGTTATTGCCTTTTTGCGTGAAAAGATGACGAGTATGGGCTTTAACGAAATACAAACGCCTATTTTGTCTTCTTCTTCTCCCGAGGGTGCAAGAGATTACCTCATCCCGTCGAGAAAGCACCAGGGGAAATTCTACGCCCTGCCCCAAGCACCCCAGATTTTCAAACAACTTTTAATGGTATCGGGCTTTGATAAATATTTCCAGATTGCTCCGTGTTTCCGTGATGAAGACGCTCGTGCAGACCGTTCACCGGGCGAGTTCTATCAACTTGACTTTGAAATGGCTTTTGCAACACAGGAAGATGTTTTCGCTGTAGCAGAAGAAGTTTTGTACGAAGCGTTTACAAAGTTTACCGACAAAGAAGTATCAAAACCGCCGTTTAGGCGTATTCCCTTTGCCGAGAGTATGTTAAGATACGGCACCGATAAACCCGACCTTCGAAACCCGCTTGAAATTGTCGAAATTTCCGATATGTTCACAGATACCGATTTCAAACCGTTTTTGAAGAAAACCGTTCGCAGTATCAATGTTCCGAATGCTGCAGCACAGTCGAAGTCATGGTTTAAGAAGATGGAAGAATTTGCACTTTCCATCGGTATGAAAGGCTTGGGCTATGTCAAAGTAACCGACGATTTGCTTTTTGACGGTCCTATTGACAAGTTCCTGAAAGAGGGCGACAGAGAAGAACTCATCAAGCGCAACAACTCAAAAGCAGGCGATGTTATCTACTTTATTGCCGATACCGCAGTTGACGCACCCCGTCTTGCAGGTGAGATAAGAACAGAGGTCGCAAAACGCCTTGACCTTATTGATAACTCAAAATTCGAGATGTGCTTTATCGTTGATTTCCCGATGTTTGAACACGACGACGAAACAGGCAAAGTTATCTTTACCCACAACCCGTTTTCAATGCCGCAGGGCGGTATGGAAGCACTTTTAACAAAGGACCCGTGCGATGTTCTTGCTTATCAGTACGACATAGTATGCAACGGTGTTGAACTTTCTTCCGGTGCGGTACGAAATCACGATATCGACATTATGATAAAGGCTTTCTCAATAGCAGGATATACCGAAGACGATTTGAAAGAAAAGTTCAGGTCGCTTTACAGCGCATTCCAGTACGGTGCACCGCCTCACGCAGGTATGGCACCCGGTGTTGACAGAATGCTTATGCTTTTGACAGAAGAAGAAAATATACGAGAAGTCATCGCGTTCCCGATGAACTCCAATGCTCAGGATGTGCTTTTAGGCGCACCGGGTGAAGTTTCCGAACAACAACTTCGCGAAGTACACATTAAATTAAGATAATTTTTACCCCCGAGAAAGGATGAAACCTATGGTAACAAGAGAAGATATAGAAAATATCGCTTTGCTGTCTAAACTTTTTGTAGACGAAAAAGACCTCGAAAAGTTGACACAGGATATGCAGGAGATTATCGACTTTGCAGACACGATAAATAACGCCGACGCGTCAAAATCGGAGTTTGATAATATCAATAATCTCAAAAATGTTTTTCGCGCCGATGAGGTTAAGCCGTCCTTTCCCGTATCGGAAATTCTTTCCAATGCTCCCGAGCAGGCAGAAGACCATTTCTTAGTCAGAAAGAGGGTGTAACTGTGGGAGTAATTAAAAAATACCACGAAATGCTTGTATCAAAAGAGATTTCGTGCGAAGAACTGACAGAAAAATATTTAGGCGAAATAGAAAAGTCAAATACCGACCTCAACGCCTATATCACCGTAACACAGGAAACAGCAAGAAAAGGTGCAAAAGAGGTTGACAAGAGGATAGCAAACGGCGAAGATATCCCTATGCTTTGCGGTATTCCGATGACTTTAAAAGACAATATCTCCACAAAAGGAATAGAAACCACCTGCGCTTCAAAAATCCTTTGCGGTTACAAGCCTATCTATAACGCTACCGTTTGGGAGGAACTTAGAAAAGACGGTGCAGTTTTGCTCGGAAAAACCAATATGGACGAGTTCGCGATGGGCAGTTCAAGTGAAACTTCCTGTTTCGGCGGACCGAAAAATCCCCACAACCTGAACCATTGTGCGGGCGGTTCTTCGGGCGGTGTCGCTTCTGCCGTTTGTGCGGATATTGCGACTTTCGGACTTGGCTCTGACACAGGCGGAAGTATTCGTCAGCCTGCATCTTTTTGCGGTATTGTCGGACTAAAGCCCACCTACGGTGCTGTGTCGCGTTACGGACTTATCGCTTATGCAAGTTCTTTTGACCAGATAGGACCTATTACTCGAAATGTCGAAGATGCTTCTATCGTTTTTGATGCTATTTCAAAGTATGACGAAAAAGACAGCACTTCCTACGGCTCAAAGGAAAAGACTTTTGACACTCTTTATGATGATATCAAGGGCAAGAAAATCGGTATCGCAAAAGAATACCTCGACGGCGTAAATGACGAAGTAAAAACCGCTATTTTGGATGCGTTAAAGGTTTACGAAAATATGGGCGCAGAGATAATTTGGTTTGATTTACCCGAACTGAAATTTGCTTTACCCGTTTACTATATTCTTGCCTGTGCCGAAGCATCGTCAAACCTCGGCAGATACGACGGTATTCGCTACGGCTATAAATGCGAGCATTACGAAGGCACTCACGATATGATTTGCAAAACAAGAAGTGAGGGTTTCGGTGAAGAAGTAAAACGAAGAATTTTGCTCGGCACTTATGTTTTGTCGGCGGGCTACTATGACGCCTACTATAAAAAGGCTCAAAACCTGCGCGGCGCTATTGTAGAAGCCTTTGATAACGCTTTTTCAAAATGTGATGTTATCGTTGCACCGACTGTACCGATGACGGCATTTGAACTCGGAAAAGCAACTTCCGACCCGATTGAAACCTACCTTACCGATATCTGTACCGTTCCGATAAATATTGCGGGACTGCCCGCTGTGTCAATCCCCTGTGGTGTTGACTCAAAGGGGCTCCCCGTCGGAATGCAGATTATCGGCAGAAAATTTGACGAAAAAACAATACTCAATGTTGCACAAAAATACGAAGAAGCAACAGATAAATATATAGAAACGAAATGGGGTGTCAAACTGTGAAATACGAACTTGTAGCAGGTTTTGAAACCCATGTCGAACTCTCAACAAAAACAAAGATTTTCTGTTCGTGTACAACCGAGTTCGGCGGTGAGCCGAATACTCATTGTTGCCCCGTTTGTATCGGACTTCCCGGCACTTTGCCGAAACTCAACGAGCAGGTTGTAAAATATGCCGTTATGGCAGGTCTTGCGACCAACTGCGAGATTTCGGAAATTGCAAAAATGGATAGAAAAAATTACTGCTATCCCGATTTGCCGAAGGCATACCAAATTTCGCAGTATGACAAACCTCTTTGTGAGCATGGCTATATCGAACTCGAAAACGGCAGAAAAATCCGCATCACCCGTATTCATATTGAAGAAGACGCAGGAAAACTCATCCACCGCCACGGCGACACCTATGTCGACTACAACCGGGGCGGAGTACCGCTTATCGAGATTGTCTCCGAGCCGGATATCCGCACCGTTGACGAAGCACGCGAGTATGTCGAAAAACTGCAACAGATTATGCGTTATATCGGCGTGTCCGACTGCCGTATGCAAGAGGGCAGTATGCGTTGTGATGTTAACATTTCCGTACGCGAAGCGGGAACGGAGAAACTCGGCACTCGTACAGAAATCAAGAATATGAACTCCATCGCCCATATTGCAAAGGCGATGGAATATGAATTTGAAAGACAATGTGACTTGCTCGAAGCGGGCGAGAAAGTTGTTCAGGAAACCCTGCGTTATGACGAAACAACGAACACAACTTCTCCGATGCGAAGCAAAGAAGATGCCCACGACTACCGATATTTCCGTGAGCCCGACCTTGTGACAATCAATGTAACAAAAGACGAGGTCGAAAAGATAAAAGAGTCTTTGCCCGAACTCCCTGCCGACAAATTAAAGCGTTATGTAAACGATTACCAAATCCCCGAAAAAGACGCAGCCCTTCTTACGAAATACCGCAATATTGCCGAGTATTTTGACAAAGCATCAAAGGGACTGAAAACTCCGAAAACCGCTTCGAATTTCATTATCGGTCAGATGTTTCGAACTCTCGAAACCGAAATAGAAAAAGAGGCTTTTGCTGTCAAGACTACACCACAGCAACTTTTTGAACTTTGCAAACTTATCGAAGACGGCAAACTCAAAAACTCACTTGCAAAAGGCACTCTTGATAAAATGCTCGAAACAGGAAAAAGTGTTACTGACTTTGTCAGCGAAGAAGATATGGCGGGACTCGACGAAAACACCCTTATCACTCTTTGCAACAACGCAATAGAGCAAAACCAAAACGCCGTAGCGGACTATAAAGCAGGAAAAGAAAAAGCGCTTATGGCACTGCTCGGAAATGTTATGAAAAATTCCCGTGGCAGAGCAGACGCAAAGGCTGTCACCGAAAAACTAAAAGAACTCTTGAAATAATAACAAAAATAACGAAAAAAGGACTGCAAACGCAGTCCGGTTTTTTAGGGAACATTTATAAGATATAGGGGTTTACGAATTTATCTCAAAATAGAAATATTGCTTTATTATTCAACACTTGCAAGAGTTTTTTGGATACAGGTAGCATCGATGATTGTTACAGAGCCGTCTTTGTCGATATCGGCTTTTGTCATAGAAATCTCGTCTTCTTTGATAAGTTCTGCCTTGAATTTCTGCACACAGGTTGCATCGATAATAGTAACTTCGCCGTCATCGTCCGCATCACCGAGAATTTCTTTAATTATTTCTGAAAGTTCGGTATCCTTCTCTACAAATTCTTTGTAATCAGGGTCATTATCAAAAAAGTTGGCAGAATCGGGATAATCTTTGAGTTGCTCTTTAATGTTCTGCTTAACTTCTTCATCTGCTTTTTCTTTATACTCTGCATACAACTCAATTTCTGTAACCTCACAAAATTGCTTAAACGGAATACTATCAATTGCTAATATTTTTTCTTTTGTTAAAAGAAAAGATACAGGTATAGGAGTATGAAATGTAGTATAACCGTAATGACACATCTCATCTTCTGTAATACCTACACTATATAGCACATCCATATAACTTTTAACACTGCGTTGTGTAACAATTCTAAGATATGCCTGATATAGTTTCAGGTCATCTTCATCTGTTCTTTTTACTTTTTCACCCTTAATATAAAGTGGGACTCCTGTTTCTTCGCTTGCAAGGCGATAACATTCATCATTGTCTACATATTCTCCTACTACATTCATCGTAACTTCGACTTTATCAGTATCATCCATTTTATCAAGTACGTTTTGGAGTTTTGGTGTAATAACACTTCTTTCAGCATAAGCAAATGCAGTAATAGAGAACATAGAAATTATTAGCGTAAACACTACAATGAAAGATATGGCTTTTTTCATTATGTTTTTTTTCATGGAAATTCCTCCTTAATAAATTTGTTTTACAAGAAAACTTACGAAAAGCCTCCCTGCGGATTTTGGTACAGTTTATTATCTGTATCTATATAATCCGCAAGGAGGCTTTTTTGTTGCATTTATATTCTAATAATAATCGTCTACATATGCTATTACATCATTTGCATTTTTAATATCATTTTTATTTAGCGTTATCATCCATATTGATACATAAGGTTGTGATGACTCCTTTTTCATTTGTTCTGTTTGTTCTGTTATTCGTATACAGCAATACAAATTATTATCATCATATAAATCCACAAAATCTAAGCGGTCCCATTTGTAAGCCTCTAGGGAAAAAGAAACCGATATCAATGCTTTGTCTTCAAAAAATTTACTGTTAAATTTGCTGTCGTATCTACCGAAATAATTATAAAATTGAGTTTCGTTACATATCAAAGCAACAAGTCTTTTATCAGTACTAAACGGAAAATTATCTATCGTAGAATACTCATTGTCTCTTCTGATTATTCCAAATGGAATCGAATTGTTGTTAGGATTATTCGGGATAGGGGATTTGCTGGACAAAACTTCATGATATATACAATGGTCACTTGTGAAAATGTCGGGTAAATCTTCGCTTATGGGAATGGGTGTGATTTCTTTTGTCGGGGTTTCGTCTGTCGGCGCTTCTGTAAAAATGGGGAATTCCTCTTTTGCAGTCGTTTCGATTTCGGTTGTCGGAGTTTGAGTACCGCTTTCGGTGTTTTCTGTTTTATTACCGATGTTGTCAGTAAGTTGTTCGTTTGTCTGTTCTTCTCTGCTTTCGGTAAAGGTGATGTAGTTTTTCTCTTCTTTTGGCAGGCTGTCGTCCGTCATTTTCGGTAGGTATTTTTCGTTTATATATACCGTGCCGTCAAAAGAGATTTTCTCTACTATCTCGCCCGAATGGGCATCAATATCATATTTGCTGTTTCGCTTATCGACATTAACAGTGATGATATATACAAGAGTTTTTGCATTTGCACCTAATTCCGTGGATGTGAAATCTGCAGAAGATTGTTTCATCTTCAGGTCGGAAAAGACAATGGCTTTTGCATTTTCCTTGCCGATTAGGGAATTTTCATTCGGCTTGCCGTTTGCCTTTATTCCGCCTAAATTTATGCCGTTTTCGGAAACGATATTTGCAAGGTCGTTTATTTTCAGCGAAATAAGATTGTCAAACGAATACTTTGTTTTTGATGCTATCTGATTTACAAAGTTGACTTTTCCTACGGATGTGTCGTATTTCTTTGCTTTTCTTATCTGTGAGTCGTCTGTTCTTAACGCCTGCGAAATGAGATTATATTTTTCGCTGTCCGCTTGTAACAAAATCGACTTTGTTAACTTGTCGCAGAGGGTATCTCTCTTTTCTCTGTCGTCGCTTATGACACTCAACAATATTGAATTATCTTTTTCGGTGAGATATCCTTTCTCTTTTACAATGGAAATAATCTCGTCTGCCGTTTTGATTATATCGTTTTTTGAAATCGTGTTTTCTTCTAAAATCTCCTGTGCTTCTTTGTTGTTGCCGTCGATTGTTATTACCTTGTCAAATCGGTTAAGGCTAATACTGAAACTTGGGTTTACATCAATGCAGACATAAGAAACAGGAGTTTTTGTCAGCATTAAGACTACGGCTGTAAGAACTACACCGAAAATTGCAACAAAACACGCAACACGAGCGAGCATTTTTCTTGTAATCATCGGCTTTACGGGGGCGGGGTTTACTTCAACCTTAATACCTTTGTTTTTTTGACAACCTTTTTTTATGTCTTCAAACATATCGGTTGTTATATTCGAAAATGCAGAATAAAGCACTTTTTCAACATTCTTATTACTCATCAAACGCACCTTCTTTCTTCAGTGTGGTACGCAGTTTTTTCAAAGCACGGGTGTACTTTGAACGCACGGTTGAAAACGGCATCGACAAAAGTGCCGCTATTTCTTTGTGCTTAAATCCTGCTATGGTATGTAAAACGACTATCTGCCTTTCTTCGTCGGTGAGATTGTTAAGGCATTCGTTGAGCAAGATTTTTTCATCCGACGCGATAAGATCGGAAAAATCAATAACAGAGTTTTCGTAAAGATTGTATGTCTTTTTCTTTTGGCTCAATCTTGTAAAGCAAAAATTCTTTGTTATCGTCATTATCCACGCCATCGGGTTATCGGTATTTTTGTATGACTTTGCAGATTTGAAGATGGAAAAGTACACTTCTTGGGTAATATCTTCGGTGTCTTCTTTGTCTTTTAATATCGAAAAGGCAAACGAAAACACACTGACATTTGTTTCCCTGTAAAGGGCCTCAAATGCAGCCATATCCCCGTTTGCTGTTTTTTCGAGCAATATGTTCAACCTTTCCTTTTCGGGCATAGGCTGAACTATCATAAAAGCACCAAATGTCAACATACCCAATTATCCTTTCACTATATTAACGAGCCAAACTGCTATTTTGTTGCAC
>JAZLJE010000123.1:0-3516 GCA_045617705.1 Ruminococcus sp. | reverse complement strand
GTTGTTCTGTCATCCGGACGGAAAATTTTATCGGTCAATTTTCCATACAACAAATAACCGATAATCAATGCGACAACGCATAGTAAAAATGAAATCAATTTATATCCACTTCCGTAAATAATTCAAAACTTAAAATCAGTCTTTTAGTTCTTTTCGCTTTGATATCTTTTTAAAAATAAAGCGTACAATGAAAAACGCCAAAACAGAACAAAGAACTCCAAGCACAGCACCGATAAGCACATCACTCGGAAAATGCACGAAAAGATACATTCTCGAAAATGCAACCAAAAGTGCAAAAACAAGGGCGACAATTCCCCACTTTTTGTAGTACATAAAAAGAGCCGTTGCAAAGGAAAACGCAAACGCGGTATGTACAGACGGGCAGGAAAAACTTGTCGGCTTTTCTACCAAAAGCGCAACTGAAGTATCAATCGCACATGGGCGTTCCCTCGCTATCAGATTTTTTAAGATAAAGTTTCCGATAATTAACGCAAGCAAATACGAAATTATCACCGCGATACCGCATTTTCGTGTCTTTTTGAATATGCATAAAATCGCTCCGATTGCGATAAAAACAAGCCCATATTCTCCGATAACACTCGTAACTGCAAGCATAAATTTGTCGAGAAAATCGCCGTGCAGATTTTGTAGCGCATACAAGATATCAAATTCCATAACAGCCTCCAAAAGACAGACTTCATAAAACCATATTATTCTAAGATAAAGTATATCACAACTTTTCAAATTTTCAATAAAAATGACAGATAATTTTTATTAGTTTTTCAAAAACAAAAAGGACTTTTCAAATGAAAAGTCCTTTTACTTATTTACGGATAATACGGATTAGGTTTAAAGAAAAGAATTATCAAATCTATAATAATTCCGATACAGAAAAACCCACCGGTTAAAATATACAGGATTCCCAAAAGGATTCGCTCCTCATAAAACTTGTGTGCTCCGAAAATTCCGAAGAACAAGCACAGCAAGAAAGATATCCACTTATTTTTCTCCATTATTCTCCTCTTTCAAAACTTCAATGGAATACCCCTTGGTATCCATCTTTGATAAAAGTCCTACGATTACTGCTTCTGACTGTTTATCAGCCATTTCAAGCAAGCCGGATTTTAGTGCCTGCTCCTTTGCTGCTTCCTGAGCCAAAGCAGTTGCTTTATCTCCGTCTTCTTTTTCATCTACATTAAAAAGTGCAAATTGTTCATCAAAATACTTTTTGGTTGACGGGTCAATTTGTGGTTCATCAAGCAAAGTAGCCTTAGGAATTGATATGTAGATTATTTTATTTATATGGTCCACTTTGTCTGCCGGTATCTCAACCTCGTCTAAATTTATTCCTGCCCTTACAGTAGCATCAAAAATCATCTTAAAATCAGATTTATTTATTATTGCTATACCCGTGTCCTTGAACTCGGCAAAACAAGTCAAATTTATCTTTGCTGTTGTAAGTTCGCTTGATTCAACAAGTTGTGACTTAAGAGCACGAACATCGACAAGTTGCGGTTTATCTAAACTTCCTGTCGATATCTTTGCTGATATTCGTCCTACTAAAAATATAAGCACAATAACGGCAAAACACGCTAAAACTTTAATAATATTTTTTTAGTAAAAACTTTTTTAATTTTATCAACTGATTTCATAAGAACATCTCCTATTCGAAACAAATTAAAGCTTCGTGATAATTAAAGCACGAATGATAATAAATGCAATAACAGCAAGAACAATAAACAATGCTATTTTCCAACCTTTTTTCATACCATACCTCCAAGTTTCTGTGGCTTTCCACTATATACTAATAGTTCATAGCCCTTATAGGATATGTAAATCTTGCGAACCTATCGTTTTAACCAAACAAGTTATTATCATTTTCTCAAAATCAGTGTTCCATATGTTTTATATCATAAATTATATCACAACTTTTCAAATTTTCAATAAAAATGTCACATGATTTATAATAGTTTCTTAAGATGAATTGGAGAATAATTTGAAAGCAAAATATGCACCTTGTGTTGACATTATGTGCATAATGTGATATAATTTGCATAAAATAATAGTGGAGGTGCTGATTATGGCTAATCAAACTAATTTGAATATTCGTACCGATGCCGATATTAAAGCAAGTGCTGAAAAAATATTCGAGCAGTTAGGGCTTAATATGTCCACTGCTGTTAATATCTTTTTGCGCCAGGCAATTCGCCAAGGTGGGCTTCCTTTTGAAGTAAAATTAGATATTCCCAACGATGTTACTGCCGCCGCTATTGACGAAGGCAGAGCAATGATGAAAGACAAAAATGCTCGCGGATATAAAAGCATTGATGATTTAAGGGCGGCACTTGACATATGAAATACGAAATTCGTTATACAGGTCAATTCAAAAAGGATATTAAACTTGCAAAAAAGCAAGGCAAGGATATCGAAAAGCTCTTTTTGGTCGTGGGTACCCTTGCAAACGGAGAACCGCTTGATGAAAAGTTCCATGACCATGATTTGTCCGGAAATTACAAAGGCTGTCGGGAATGTCATATCGAACCGGATTGGCTTTTAATTTATGAAATTGATGACGGCATTTTGGTTTTGATGTTAAACCGTGTCGGCAGTCATTCCGAATTATTCAAATAAGAAAACTTATCAACATCAACCGAAAATTAAAATCCCACACCTGAATTTTGGTGTGGGATAACTTTTTGCACAAACTGAATAAGTGAATTTGAGAATATTCTATATTACTCCAATGTCTTCATCGTCGGGAATAGTAATACATCGCGGATGGCGGGGGAGTTGGTCATTATCATAACAAGACGGTCAATTCCGAAACCTATACCGCCTGTCGGTGGCATACCGATATTCAAAGCGTTGAGGAAGTCTTCGTCAATCGAGTTTGCTTCTTCGTCGCCCATTGCTTTGAGTCTTTCCTGAGCCTCAAAACGCTGGCGCTGGTCAATCGGGTCATTAAGTTCGGAGTAAGCGTTTGCCATTTCCCAACCGTTGATAAAGAGTTCAAAACGCTCAACATAGTCAGAGTTTTCGGGTTTTTTCTTTGTCAGCGGAGAAATCTCAATCGGGTGGTCCATAATAAAGGTCGGCTGGATAAGATGTTCTTCAACATATTCCTCAAAAATCATCGAGAGGATGTCGCCTTTTTCGTGCCTGTCTTCATATTCGATATGAAGTTTGTCGGCAAGCGCCTTTGCTTCTTGTGTTGTCTTTATCTCGTTGTAGTCGATATTTGCATATTTCTTAACTGCGTCTATCATAGTAAGGCGTTCAAACGGTTTTGAAAAATCAATTTCGTTTTCGCCGTAAACTACCTTTTCGCTGCCGACAACTGTCTTTGCGATATGTCTGTAAAGATTTTCGGACAAATCCATCATACCGTGGTAGTCGGTGTACGCCTGATAGAGTTCCATCAATGTAAATTCGGGGTTATGGCGGGTGTCAAGTCCTTCGTTTCTGAAAACTCTGCCGATTTCATATACTCTTTCAAGTCCGCCGACAATAAGGCGT
>JAZLJE010000122.1:0-3314 GCA_045617705.1 Ruminococcus sp. | reverse complement strand
GCATCAATTTCACTCAAATTATCCCGCGAAATTATTCGTTCTTTTCGTTTGTCGCTGTCGGATAAAACGCAAATAACGGTATTGCAGATTTTGTCCGCACCTGCTTCGAAAAGAGTCGGAGCATCAAGCAAGATATTTTTGTTTCCGTTTGATTTTTTATATGCTTCATCAAAAATCATAGACATAATTTTCGGATGAGTTATGCTGTTTAGTTTCTCGGTATTTTCTTGCGAACAAAAAGCAAATTCGGCAAGTTTTTTTCTCAAAAGATTTCCGTTTTCATCTAAAATCTCGTTTGAAAAAGCCTTTGCAAGTTCATCTAAAACTTCGCGGTCTTTTACGGCGTCACGGGCAGTTTTGTCGGCATCGATTACATAAAAGCCGTTATCCTTAAAAACTTTTGCGACTTCACTTTTGCCGGAGCCTGTCGGTCCTGTGAGTCCGACTACATTAAAAGACAAATCTATCACTTCGAAAGCCGCCGCACGAATAAGGCGGTTATACAAAGCCATTGAGATACCGTCGGTTTTGGGACAATGGGCGTAGACTGTTTTGACATCTTCCATAGTATCTACATCACGCAGGGATGAAAAAAGGTTATGTGACTGCTGTGTAAAATCGTTTTCGTTTCCTATCGTGATACACTTTGAATTTAAATATTCTTTTTCAGAGTCGTAGCAGATGGCACAGACGGTTTTGTCGTGTTCGTACTTTTTGTTTACAAAGTCAACAAAGCGTTCGCTCTCGCCCTTTACAAGGATAACTTTTGCTTTCGGTGAATAGTGTTTGTATTTCATTCCGGGGGAAGAAACTTTTGCGTTCTTTTCTATCTGCATAAGCACGGCGTTGTCGACTTCGGTATGACCTATTACGCTCTCGATATCCTCGAGAGTAATATAGCCGGGGCGTAAAATACGCGGGGTATCGGCAGCAAGGGTTATTACCGTGCTTTCAACACCGACAGCACATTCACCGCCGTCAATTACAGCATCTATTCTTTCAGACAAATCGTTCATTACGTGCTGTGCCGAGGTCGGACTCGGAGAGCCTGAACGGTTTGCAGACGGAGCCGCCAAAACGGTGTTGCTCTTTTTTATCAATTCTCTTGCGGTTTTATTATTTGGGAGCCTTATCGCAACTGTGTCGAGTCCCGCGCTGACTTCAACGGGTATTACATCGGATTTTTTCATAATAATCGTCAAAGGTCCGGGCCAGAATTTTTCTGCCAACAACCTTGCTTTTTCGGGGAATTCCGCTACAAGGTTAAATTTTTCTATATCATCAATCTCTGCGATATGGACGATAAGAGGGTTATCCATCGGTCTGCCCTTTGCAAGGAAAATCTTTTCAACCGCTTTACCGTTTAATGCGTTTGCAGAAAGTCCGTACACCGTTTCCGTAGGCATGGCAACAAGACCGCCGTTTGCAATTATTTTTGCGGCGGTTTCTATATCTTTTTCATTGTTACCTAAATACAGTGTATTCATAAAATCAGTTTTCCATACTTTCTTTGAGTTGTTCTGCACGAAGTGCTGTGATAAGCGGGTCGATAATCTCATCCAAATCGCCGTTTAATACTGCGTCAAGTTTGTATACTGTAAGACCTATTCTGTGGTCGGTTATTCTCGACTGCGGAAAGTTATATGTCCTAATCTTTTCCGAACGGTCACCCGAGCCTACCTGCGCTTTTCGATTTTCGGCGATTGACGCATTTTGCTTATCCTGTTCTATCTTCAAAAGACGGCTTTTTAATACTTTCAGTGCCTTGTCTTTGTTCTTATACTGGCTTCGTTCATCCTGACATTCGACAACCATACCCGTCGGGATATGGGTAATTCTTATTGCGGAAGAAGTTTTGTTGATATGCTGACCGCCTGCACCGGACGAGCGGAAAGTGTCAATCTGCAAATCGGCAGGGTTGATATCAATTTCAACATCGTCGGCTTCGGGAAGCACCGCAACGGTTGCTGCCGATGTGTGAATTCGTCCTCCCGACTCTGTCTGCGGGACACGCTGAACACGGTGAGTACCAGACTCAAATTTAAAGCGTGAATAAGCACCCTGTCCGTTGACTGTAAAGGAAATTTCCTTGTATCCGCCCAAACCTGTTTCGTTGACATTCAGCACTTCGATTTTGAAACCTTTTTGCTCTGCATACATCGAATACATTCTAAAAAGGTCGGCGGCAAAAAGTGAGGACTCTTCTCCGCCTGTACCGCCTCTGATTTCAACGATGACATTTCTTTCGTCGTTTTCATCTTTGGGCAATAAGAGAATTTTCAATTCTTCTTCAAGCAATGGAAGTTTTTCCTTTGACTCATCGAGTTGCACTCTCGCAAGTTCTTTGAATTCTTCGTCGCTGTCGGAGTCATCTAAAATAGAAAGTGCTTCGTCTACGCTACATTTTGTATCTTTGTACTCTCTGTACTTCTTTACTATCGGCTCGATAGAGGACAGTTCTTTCATAACCTCGCTGTATTTGTCGCCGTTTGATACAACATCGGGCTCATACAGGCGTTTTGAAAGTTCCTCGTATCTTTTATCAAAAATCTCTAATTTATCAAACATAATTAACTCTCGTTTTTCCTTATAATTTTCTTGATATTATGCTCGCACTTTTTCCTCGGCACCATAATTTCGTGTCTGCATTTAGTGCATTTTATTTTGAAATCCATACCGATACGCAGGACTTCGAATTCATTATTTTTGCACGGGTGTTCTTTTTTCATAATCAGTATATCTCCGACTTGAACATCCATAAAATCACCAATCTTTATTCCACATATTTATTCATTGTAAATTATACCACAAAAAATTCGGGGTGTAAACACCCCGAACAAGACTATATTTCATATTCATTCAGTTTTGAGTAAATCATTTCGTCAAGTATCGCCTCGACCTCTATGCCCTTTTCGGTATAGTTTTCGGATAAAAGCGTTGCGTTCATTCGGATTTTTGAAGTCATTCCTGCTTTATCAAACGGCAAAAGAAGTTTTACCCTCTTTACCCTCATCGGTAAATTATCTTCGATTTTTTCCAAAAGTTTGTCTATTCCATCGCCTGTTTTTGCACTGATGAATACGGCGTCCGAAATTCGCATTATATCTGCGTTTTTGTCGACCAAGTCGCATTTATTAAGAACTCTGATAATCGGCTTATCAACACAGCCCAGTGACACAAGCAGTTCTTCGGTTACATCAAGGTGAAGTCGTGACTCCTCACTGCTTGCATCGCAAACATTCAGGATAATATCGGACAACGCCGCTTCTTCCAAAGTGGACTTGAACGCTTCGACAAGGTGATGCGGAAGTCTT
>JAZLJE010000121.1:0-6643 GCA_045617705.1 Ruminococcus sp. | reverse complement strand
GATATACAAAGCGCCGACACCTTTCGGTGCGTGAACTTTATGCCCCGACACCGACATAAAATCAACACCCCATTTTTGAGGTTTCAGAGTGATTTTGCCGTATGCCTGAACAGCGTCACAGTGAAAGTAAGCATCTGATTTTGACTTAACGATTTTTGCGATTTTGTCAATAGGGTTGATTGAGCCTATCTCGTTATTTACAGCCATAATTGATACGAGTATCGTTTTGTCATCAACGGCATTATTCAGTGCATCAAGGGATACAGTGCCGTCGGGATTTACAGGAAGATATATAACTTCAAAACCGCTTTCTTCAAGTTCTTTTGCACTTTCGATAACAGACGAATGTTCAACAGATGAAACAATAACTTTGTTTCCGTCTTTTCTGCGCTTTTTCGCAGTTGAAAACAAAACGGTGTTGTTCGATTCCGTAGAACCGCTGGTAAAGAAAATTTCATCATCCGACACACAAAGCGAATTTGCGATTACTTCTCTTGCGTGTGAAACCTCTTTTTCAACATCAAGACCGAAATTGTAGAGCGAAGCAGGATTAGCATATTTTGTTGTCATAATTTCGAGTGCTTTTTCGGCAGACTTTTTTGAAACCTGCGTAGTAGCACTGTTGTCAAGATAATGAATATTCATAATATTTAGACAAAACCTTATACTCCATATTACTGCACTATAATTATACTCTTAATATTGCAGAAAATCAAAATACATTTTTGTAATAAATATGGGTAAAAATAGTTTTGGTGATACTATGCTTGATAAAAAAGAATACCACAAACTTGTTAAGAGAAAATCAAAGAAATCGAAACTTTTTGTGAATTCTCTTTTTGCCTTTCTTATCGGCGGGGGAATATGCACAGTCGGGCAGGGTTTTATTGATATTTATAAGTTGTTGGGAGCGAGCGAAGACAACGCAAAAACTTTCTGTTCAATCACGCTTATTTTCATCGGAATAATGCTCACTGCCTTTCATCTTTACGAAAAAATCGCAAGATACGGCGGGGCGGGAACGCTTGTGCCGATAACAGGCTTTGCAAATTCCGTTGCTTCATCCGCGATAGAATTTAAACGAGAGGGGTTTATTCTCGGCGTAGGTACAAAGATGTTCACAATAGCAGGTCCCGTTTTGGTATACGGTACATCGGCAAGTGTTATATATGGACTGATATATTATGTTTCTACTCTTATTTAGCAGATAATATTTCCCTTTACAATAATGCAAAAAAATGGTAATATACTCTCGTATTGTGTCAAAATAAGTTTTGGCGGTGGGAGATATGAAAACTATTTTCAGAGAAAAATGTACGCTTTCCGGTGAAGACATAAACACTTTGATGTCGGAATTTGAAAGTTGTTTGTCTAATAAAAAGATTAACAGCGAGCATGCAAAAAAGACGATGATATTGCTTGAAGAGTGCCTTTTGAATTTTCAAAAGCATTTCGGAGAGGGAAAAGAAATAAAAGCCTATTTGACAAAGCATATAGGTAAATACAGCATTGAAATAAAAATCAGGGGTGAAGAATTTGCTCCTTTTTCCGATGAAGAAGACGAGGACGAATACTACACTCAAGTAATCAAAAAACTCGATATCGAGCCGAAATATGCTTACTCAAATTTAACAAATACTGTCAGTTGCGAAATAAAAAAAGAAAGAAACAACTTTTTATACCTTGTTATTGCCGCCGCTGTGCTTGGTATACTTTGCGGAGTAATCGGCAGAAATCTTCTTTCGCCTGCCGCTATATATTATGTAGACTACTTTCTCACAAAAATGTCGGGAACAATTCTCGGCTTGCTTGCGATGACAGCAGGACCTTTTGTATTTTTCTCTATCTATAATGCTGTTCTCGGCGTGGGAAATGTCGGCAAGTTTTCAAAAATAGGAAAGTCAACACTGGGGCATTTCCTGCTTTGTGATGTCTTTTTCGTTGTTATAAGCGCAGTCACTTCTGTGATTATTTTTCCGCTGTCATTTTCGCTTAATTCGAGCGCAAATGTTTCGAGAGATACATACAGTTCGATAGTTGATGCCATTTTCGGCATTTTTCCGAACAACTTTTTCGGAAGTTTTGCAGAGGGAAATATTGTGCAAATTCTTATTCTTGCGTTGCTTTTCGGAGTTGCTTCAATATTGATGGTAAAATCTCACCCCGGTATCAACGAATGTGTAGGGACACTTACCGATATTATCGGAAAAATTATGGGCTGGTTTACATATCTTTTGCCGATTGTTATTTTCGCATCACTGGCAACGAACATAATTAACGGAGATTTGTCTGATATCTTGAATATCTGGTACTTGGTTGTCGTTGTTATCTTGTTGATTATACTGTTCTATGTAGCATATCTGATAATTGCTTCCGTTAAATGTAAAGTAAGCATAAAAACACTTTGCAAAAATACTTTGCCTCTTGCATTTTTATCAATGATGGCTGGTTCATCAACAGTAATTTTGCCTGAATTGATAGACAATCTGCGCAGTAAGTTATCTGTAAAAAAACACCTTGCGCGTTTTGCAACATCAACGGGAATGGTATTTTTTCCGCCCGATGCGGTTGTGGTTTTGACATCAGCGACATTTTTCTGTGCAAGTATGGGCGAAGTAAAGACGGATATATCGTGGGTGTTCCTTGCGCTCATAATGTGCTATCTGTTTTCGATTTCCGCTCCCCCTGTTGTCGGAGGATATGCCGCCATTCTCGCCATTATGTTTACTTCACTCGGCATCTCACAAACGCTTTTGGGAATTGTAATCCCGGCGATAGTTTTCCTCGATTACTTCTGTACGGGAGTAAAGGTGGGTATTATTCAACTTGATATCCTGATACAGCAAAAGAAAACAGAAACAATATAATAAAAACAAAACGGCAGTGATATTTACTCACTGCCGTTATTTTAAGTTTACGCTTATTTCGCCTGTAGTTAGTTTTTCGTTGTTGTCTAATATCAACGCTCCGTTATCGTTAATAGCGATAGCCGTTGCCGTTTTTGTTATCCCGTGTTTTGTGTATGAAATCTTTTCACCGATAACGCAGGAATAGTTGCGGTATTTTTCGATAAATTTTCTATCTTTTATGTGTTCGTATTCAAATAAAAGATTTTTAACGATTTCAATGCACAAATCGGTTGTGTCAATGTTTTCGATATTGCCCGCAATATTTTCGAGTTCTTTTGGAAAAATCGCATTTGTGTTCACGCCTATCCCGACAATCACCGAAGAAGTGGAGAAGTTATCGTCACAGCAAAGTTCACACAATATCCCGCAAACCTTTTTACCTTTTAAGATAATATCGTTCACCCATTTGATTTTCGGCTCGGCTTTTGAAAGCGAAATGATTGCGTCACATACACAAACCGATGCACAACTTGTGATACATACTGTGTCAGCGATTTCGTCGCTTGCTTTTAGCATCAGCGACATATAAAGCCCGCTGTCCTTTTGCGACAGAAAACTTCGTCCCATTCTGCCTTTGCCCTTTGTTTGCTCTCTTGCTACAACAAGCAGGGGAGTTTTTTTGTTTTCTCTGCGCTTACATTCTTCATTTGTCGAGTCAATAGTATCACAAAATATGATGTTAAGGTTTGGAAGGCTTTTCTTAAGCCTTTTTTCATTTATGACCATAATACCTCCGACAAAGAAAGTTGTCCGCAAAATGCGACTGTATTTTTATAAACGCACCCGTGTGTTTCCTGCTTTCCGTTAGAACAAAGAAAATCTATTTATAATTGCAAATTAGAATTAAAATAAGAAATTTACAAAAAATCGGCAAAAAACGCTTGACAATTTGCAAAAGTTGGGATAGAATGATAAAATCTACTATTATGGGGAATATGACCTCTTTTATGATAGGAAAATTTGTGAGTAAGTATCTTAACACAGACAACTTTTTTTGTCAAGTGAAATAAAGATACAATTTTGTAATCTGTTCGATTTTGTTTTCGGACAACCGAATTTTGAAATATTTTATCTGTTTTCTTGCGAATTTGTCTGCAAGCGGTTTACAAGGAATTCAGGTTGATTATTTATAAACTTTTCAAAGGAGTGATACGCCTATGGTTAATGTCAAACCCGTCGAGGTTGGCAAAAACGAGAGATTGAGTTTCGGCAAGATTGATGATGTTATCAGTATGCCTAACTTAATCGAGGTGCAGAAAAAGTCTTATGAGTGGTTCTTGACCGAAGGACTCAAAGAAGTTTTCAAGGATGTTTCCGGTATTACTGATTATCAGGATAACCTTGTACTTGACTTCATTGATTATTCCCTCGATATCGACCACCCGAACTATTCGGTTATCGAGTGTAAAGAAAGAGATGCAACATACTCTGCAGCACTTCGTGTTACCGCAAGACTTTTGAACAAAGAAACCGGAGAGATTAAAGAATCCAATGTCTTTATGGGGGACTTCCCTCTTATGACAGATTCGGGTACTTTTGTTATCAACGGTGCAGAGCGTGTTATTGTTTCACAACTTGTCCGTTCACCCGGTGTCTATTTCAAGATGGAGCACGACAAAACCGGTAAGGAACTTTTCTCCTCTACCGTTATTCCGAACCGCGGTGCTTGGCTTGAGTATGAAAATGATGTCAACGATGTATTCTATGTCCGCATAGACAAGAACAGAAAAATTCCGATTACTGTTTTCCTGCGTGCTTTGGGACTCGGTACAAATGCCGAAATTTTAGAGATGTTCGGTGATGATACACGAATTAAAGCAACATTTGAAAAAGACAGCGCTACTTCCGTAGAAGAAGGACTTTTGGAAGTTTACAGAAAACTTCGTCCGTCAGAGCCTCCTACGGTTGAGTCTGCACAGACACATCTGAGTAACCTTTTCTTTGATGCAAGGCGCTATGATATGTCCCGTGTCGGCAGATACAAATACAATAAGAAACTTTCATTGTCAAGCAGAATTGTAGGACTTACTCTTACAGAAAATGTTGCTGACCCGAGAACAGGCGAAGTTCTCTTCAAGCGTGGCGACACCATTGACCGTGAAGGTGCAACCCTTCTCGACAACAAGGGCGTTAAATATGTCTTTGTTCAGGGCGATGAAGGAAAAGAAATCAAAGTTTTGTCAAACAATATGGTTGACATTAACGAGTATGTTGACTTCGATTGTCAGAAACTCGGTATTAAAGAAAAAGTTTGTTTCTCCGTTCTTTGCGAAATCCTTGATTCTTCTGAAACAGAAGAAGACCTCAAAAAGGCTATCGCGGACAGAGCAGGTGAACTTGTTCCCAACCATATCACCATTGATGATATTTTCGCATCGGTAAACTATATGAACTGCCTTGCAGAGCATATCGGTACAACAGACGATATCGACCACTTGGGCAACAGACGAATTCGTTGTGTCGGCGAACTTTTGCAAAACCAGTTCAGAATAGGTTTCTCAAGACTTGAAAGAGTTATCCGTGAGCGTATGACTTTGCAGGCTCAAGACCCCGAGGCTTTGTCACCGAGTTCACTTATCAATATCCGTCCCGTAACTGCGGCTATCAAAGAATTTTTCGGTTCTTCACCGCTTTCGCAGTTTATGGACCAGACTAACCCGCTTGCAGAACTTACACATAAAAGAAGACTTTCAGCCCTCGGTCCCGGTGGTCTTTCCCGTGACCGTGCAGGATTTGAAGTCCGTGACGTTCACTACACCCACTACGGTCGTATGTGTCCTATCGAAACTCCTGAAGGACCGAACATCGGACTTATCTCTTATCTTGCAACTTTTGCAAAAATTAACGAATACGGTTTTGTTGAAGCACCGTTTAGAAAGATTGACAAGAAAACAGGCGTAGTCACAAAAGAAGTTACCTATATGACTGCCGATATGGAAGACGAGTTCTATGTCGCACAGGCTAACGAACCTCTCGACGAAAAAGGCCGTTTCAAAAACACCAAAGTAGTCGGAAGACACAAAGACGAGTTCGTTGAACTTGAGCCCGAAGCATTTGACTATATGGATGTCAGTCCGCGAATGGTTGTTTCCGTTGCTACTGCAATGATTCCTTTCCTTGAAAACGATGACGCAAACCGTGCGTTGATGGGTTCTAACATGCAGCGACAGGCTGTTCCGCTTATGGTAACCCAGTCGCCTATCGTAGGAACAGGTATGGAATACAAAGCAGGTACCGACTCAGGCGTATGTATCCTCTCCGAAGAAGACGGTACAGTTATGAGCGTAGACGCAGACCATATCCGCGTTCAGTATGATTCCGGCAAAGTCAAAGACTTTGAAGTTATCAAATTCCTGCGTTCCAACCAGGGTACTTGTATTAACCAAATCCCGATTGTAGAAAGAGGCCAGAGAGTCAAGAAAGGCGTAGTCCTTGCTGACGGTCCTGCTACATCAGGCGGTGAAATTTCACTCGGTAAGAATGCTCTTATCGGCTTTATGACCTGGGAAGGTTATAACTACGAGGACGCTGTCCTTATCAGTGAAAAAATCGTTCGTGATGATGTCTACACATCTATCCATATAGAAGAATACGAAACAGAGGCAAGAGATACAAAACTCGGCGCAGAGGAAATCACAAGAGATATCCCTAATGTCGGCGAGGATATGCTCAAAGACCTCGATGAAAACGGTATCATTCATGTCGGTGCTGAAGTACACGCTGGTGATATCCTT
>JAZLJE010000120.1:0-14062 GCA_045617705.1 Ruminococcus sp. | reverse complement strand
AGCCTCGGCTTCGATAATATATCATGTCGGTGCGACACCCGTTTTGATTGACTGCAAAAAAGACAGTTACGAAATGGATTACGACAAAATGGAGCAGGCAATTACACCGAAAACCAAGGTAATTATTCCCGTTGATTTAGCAGGTGTAGTCTGCGATTATGAAAGGATTTTCGAAGCGGTTGAAAGAAAGCGCAGCCTTTTCAAACCGTCGTCAAATCCCATCCAACTTGCTTTGTCGAGAATTATCGTAATGAGTGACGCAGCCCATGCTTTCGGTTCAATGCGAAACGGCAAAATGTGCGGTGAAATCGCCGATTTTACCTGCTTTTCTTTTCACGCCGTCAAGAATATGACAACTGCCGAAGGCGGTGCCGCTACTTGGAAAGAAATTCCCGGAATTGACTCCGATGTGCTCTATAAAAACTATATGCTTATGACCCTTCACGGACAGACCAAAGATGCCCTTGCAAAAACAAAAGGCAGTAGTTGGGAATATGATGTTGTCGACACCCAGTACAAGTGCAATATGCCCGACATCCTTGCTTCTTTGGGACTTGCTCAATTGAGAAGATATGAAAGTATGCTCAACCGCCGTCACGAACTTATCAAGCGTTACGACAAGGCGTTTGAAAATCTTAATGTGCAAACTCTTTGCCACAGCGGTGAAAACTTCCGTTCAAACGGTCACCTTTACCTTGTTCGCTTTATCGGAAAAGATGCTGATTTTCGCAACGCATTTTATGACAGTATGAAAGAAAAAGGTATTGCCTGCAATGTGCATTTCAAACCGCTTCCGATGATGACGGCATACAAACAAAAAGGCTTTGATATTGTTGATTTCCCCTACGCATATAATCAGCATAAAAACCAACTTACCTTACCTCTTTACTCGGCTTTGACGGATGAACAGGTAGATTATATCATCGACTCGTTTATCGAAATCTACAACGATATGACATAAAATAGGCTGCCAAGGGCGGTTTCACTTAGGGAGCCGCTCAAAGCAGCCTTTTATTGAAAAATTTTCTTATTTTCATCAAATTTACACTTATTGTTTTCAGTTTATTCATTTATTTTTATTTATAAGGTATTATAATATAACAAAATAATCGAGGAGGCTACTATGAACAACGCAAAAATACTTATCGTTGATGATGACACAAACATCTGCGAACTTTTACGACTTTATATAGAAAAAGAGGGCTACACAACCGTTATCGCAAATGATGGTGAAGAAGCGGTATCACTTTTTGAAAAGGAAAAGCCCAGCCTTGTTTTGCTCGACATAATGTTGCCGAAACTCGACGGTTGGCAGGTCTGCAGGGAAATAAGAAAAACCTCGGAATGTCCGATAATTATGCTCACCGCAAAGGGTGAAGTTTTCGACAAAATCCTCGGCCTTGAACTCGGCGCAGACGACTATGTTGTAAAGCCTTTTGAAGCAAAAGAAGTTGTCGCAAGAATTCGTGCCGTACTGCGCAGAAGCGGTGCAAACGAAGAAGAAAAAGTTAAGGAAGTCGTTTACGATAAACTCGTCGTAAACCTTACTAACTACGAACTCAAAGTAGACGGCAAAGTTATCGACACCCCGCCGAAGGAACTCGAACTTCTCTACCACCTTGCAAGCCATCCGAACAAAGTCTTTACCCGTGACCAGTTGCTCTATCAGGTATGGGGCTTTGATTACTACTACGGCGACAGCCGTACAATAGATGTTCACATCAAGAGAATAAGAGAGAAAATAGAGGGCGTTTCCGACAAATGGGAACTGCGCACAATATGGAGAGTAGGATACAGATTTGATACCAAAGAATAAAAAAGGGAATTTTTCCATCAAACTGTCACTTTTCAAAAAGTATCTCGGTTTCGGCTTTTTTATTCTGCTTATCAGTTTTGTCGCCTTGGGACTTACGATGTATATGTTCGTGACCGATTACTGGGAAGAACAGAAAAAAGAGAGTCTCATCGAAAACGCCAAGCAGGTTGCAGAAGTTGTTGATGCCTCGTCAAGTTACAACTCTCAAAACCGCGTGCTGATAGTAGACGACCCCGAACTCTTTACCCTCACCATTTCTACTATTTCAAAGAGTATCGACGGAGATATCTTTGTTGTCAACAACAAAGGAAAATGCCAGTATTGTTCGGAACAAAACGATTGTGTTCATATTAATAACAATATCCCATCAAGCGTACTTGCGAAAACCGCCGGCGGCGAGTTTTTCGAGTCGGGAAACCTTGACGGATTTTACGAAGACGCGTATTACACGGCAGGCGTACCCATCACCGCGCGCAATCAAGGAATAAATGTCATCGTTGCATTTTGCTATGTTTCCACCCGTTCTACCTTTGTATCTCAAATTGCGATGTCATTTATGAAAATCTTTATTACTGCTGCGCTTTTGACTATGCTTATGGTCATTTTGCTTGTTACGATAATGTCGTATACTATGGTGCGACCGTTGAAAATTATGTCCAATGCGGCAAAGAAATTTGCTGTCGGTGACTTTTCTATTCGAGTTCCCGTTACCTCGGACGACGAAATCGGCGAACTTGCGACAGCACTCAACTATATGGCGGACTCACTCTCGGCAAGCGAAGGTATGCGAAGAAGTTTTATCGCCAATGTCAGCCACGAACTCAAAACTCCGATGACAACCATAGCAGGCTTTATTGACGGTATGCTCGACGGCACTATTCCACCCGAAAGTCAGCCCCACTATATGAGCATAGTTTCAAACGAAGTAAAGCGTCTCTCCCGCCTTGTAACTTCTATGCTTTCGTTGTCGAGGATAGACAACGGCGAGTTGAAACTTTCACGACAAGACTTTGAACTTTTCTCAACCATCATTACCATTCTTATGGGATTTGAACAGAAAATCACCGAGAGAAAAATTGACATCAGAGGACTTGACGATTTCAAAAGTTGTACTGTCAATGCCGACCCCGACTTGATGTATCAGGTTATTTACAACCTTATTGAAAATGCAGTAAAATTCACAAATGAGGGCGGATATATCGAATTCAAACTCATCGAAACAAAGTACGATGTTTCCGTTTCTATCACAAATTCGGGCGCTGGTATTCCCCCCGAAGATATCCGCTACATTTTCGACAGATTTTACAAAACCGACAAATCCCGCAGTATCGACAAAAAAGGTATGGGACTCGGACTTTTCATTTCAAAATCAATTATGCGTTTGCATTCGGGCGATATTTTTGTTGAGTCAAAAGTAAACGAATACTGTCGCTTTACTTTCCGTTTGCCGAAAATTATCACCCAAAAACCGAGCAAACAGAATAAACAGAAAAAATATATTGAAACCACGGCAACTACCGATACGGAGGAATAATTATGGACGAATTTAATCCCATTTCAGAATACGAACCGCTTTCGGATGACTTAAATTCTCAAGTCCCGCAAGATAAAAACCCGATAAACGAACAGGAACAAGTCGCACAGACAACTGATGTTCCTCAAAAACCGATTGAGCCTGAAACTGCACCGACACAGCAAACTATTCCGCAACCTTCATACCCGCAGTATCAGCCTACAAAAAATCAACCTGTTCAAAACATTCCTTACGGGAATTCTCAATATAACAGACCGCCGTACCAAGGACAGTATAACGGTTATCAGCAACCATCTATCCCGCCACAATACCCAAACAACCCGAATATGCTGTATCAGGGACAGTATTATCAAAATCAAGGGCAACCGCAAATGCCCCAAAATCCTTATGCGGGCAGGTATCAGGGACAGGATAACGGACAGTTTAATCAATACATAGGACAGTATCAGCCGACACAAAAGAAAAAGATGGCAAAATCCACCATCTATATTATTGTTTTGAGTTGTCTGCTCGCCGTGTTTATCATAGGGTTTGTCATTTCCTGTGCTACTCTTGTCGCTAAAAATAAAGAAGAACAGAAAAAAGACAACGGCTACTCGTTCTTCGGTGATTTTGATGATTTCTTCGGTTCAGAAGACGGTAAAGAAAATGTTTTCCCGTTCTCTAACGGAAAATCTGCAAACGGCGAAGAATTTGATGTTGATGTCACCTTAAAAGCGGACAACGGATTGACACAGGCAAACGGCTCACAGGACAACAGCACAAAGCCCGATGAAAAAGCCGAAGCCCTGAAAGAAAACGAGTTGCCGAAAGACAAAGACGACGAAAAATATTCCGCCCAAAGTGCGTTTAAAGATGTATCATCTTCTGTTGTTGCCATTCAATGCTATGAAAAAGAGATAACAGACGACAAAGAAGGTATTATCGGCGAAGGCACGGGGACTGTAGTATCTAACGACGGATATATCGTCACAAACGCCCATGTAATCGGAAACTCCAAGGCATATAAAATAAAAGTTGTATCAAGTGATGAAAAAGAATATACGGCAAAAGTTGTCGGCTATGATACCCGCACAGACATCGCCGTATTAAAAATAGACGCAAAAGACTTGAAAGCCGTGACTTTCGGAAAATTTACCAATGTTGAAGTCGGTGACGATGTTGTTGCTATCGGCAACCCCGGTGGTTCGGACTTTCAAAATTCTTTGACAAAAGGTATCGTTTCCGCAACCTCAAGAAGCCTTCAACTTAACAAAATGGTTAAGTACATCCAGATTGATGCCGCTATCAACCCCGGAAACTCCGGCGGACCTCTGTGCAATATTTACGGTCAGGTTATCGGTATCAACACAGCAAAAATCAGTTCCGATGTATACGAAAATATGGGATTTGCAATTCCTTGTAACACGGTTGTCGAAATTGCAAACGACCTTATCCACTACGGTTATGTAAGAAACAGAGTAGCCTTAGGTATCGCAGGCACTCAAATAAGCGACGAAGAAGTTTCCGCCTACGGTGTTCCCCACGGAATACTTGTTTCAGAAGTAACAAAAGGCGGTCCTCTTGATAACGGCAAAGTCAAAAAAGGCGATATCATCACCGCAGTAGACGGAAAGGAAATCTCAACTTTCCAAGATGTTTACGAGATTTTGAGCAAACACAAAGAAGGCGACAAAATCAGCATTTCAGTCTACCGCACAGATGATTGATAAAGCATAAAAATCCCGCCCGAAAGTAAAACTTTCGGGCGGTTTATTCTTTGCTGTTTTACTCTATATAATTTCGTGTTTGTGCTTGTGCGACCTCCGGTGTCGGTGACTGTGTCATCGTTTCGCTGTCGGGAGTTGCTTCGCTGTCGATATACATATATGTCATCATTTCGTACAAGGTTTCGTCGAAAGTCGTGCCGTAGCGATAGAAATTTTTCAGCGGGATTTGATACATTCTGTTTTGTGTAACTGCCGACATATTAGATAGTTCGCTGTCGTTTTCAATCATCTGCAATACATTGTCGTTATCGTAGAAAATAAATGTCGGTGTGCCCATTTTCAACTGTGCCTTGTCAACAATAGCAATTTCCTGGTCGGCCTTTTGCTCGGAGAAAATATTTACCGCCGCATTGTATGAGAACATCTCGCTTTGCAAACTTCCGCTTTTGAATGTTGCAAGTTGTCCGCTTTCACTTAAGAAAAGATAGCAATCGGCTTTGACGATTTTCTTTGATACGGAAGATTGATACGATTTCATAGTATCATAAAGTTCTGAAAATGACGCAGCACCTTTTTCCCTACCGATATTTTTTCCGCCGAGTATCATACCGATATTTTCATACAGCGTTTCGAGTTCGGCTTTGTTATTAGGAACGGATAAGGTAACAACATTTATCTTTTCATTTTTGAGTTTTTCTCTTGCTGTGCTGTTTAATGTTTCATCACAGATAACCAAATCCGTACCGTTTGACTTAATCAAATCAACAGATGGGCTGTCGGATGCTCCGACAACGGGTACTACCGTCAAAAAATCTTGGTCGCAACTGACACTTCTACCGACCATTTTCACATCGTAGCCTATATATGAGATAATATCGGCGATACAGTCGTTGAGTACCACAATGTTTTTCGGCTCTTCATTTATAGTAACATCATCAAAAACAACGGGATATTCTCCCGAACCGTCTTTGGAACATCCTGCAAAAATAAAGCAGAATGAAAACAAAAGGCAAACGGCTAAAAATAAAGATGATATTCTTTTTCCCATAATAACACCCCAAAACAAAAATTTAATTAACTTTATTTTATCCGATTCGACACATATAGTCAATCAATATTGAAAAATTTACGATTTGTTAAAAATTTTTCAAAAAACACTTGCATTTTAGAAAACAGGGTGCTATAATAAGCAGGTCGTTGAAAAACGAATACAGTTGGTGTCGATGACGCAGGGGGTCCACCCGTTCCCATCCCGAACACGGAAGTTAAGCCCTGTAGTGCCGACAATACTTGGCTGGTGACGGCCCGGGAAAATAGGAAGATGCCAACACATAGAGGCTTCCACCCAATAGGGTGGTTGTTTTTTTATGCAAAATTTTCTTGCCTATTTTTCTTATTTATGGTATGTTACTTTATAGTGTAAAAGAAAAGGATACTTACATTAAGCGGGGTACAAAATTAATGAAATTCAAATACTACATTGCTTTATGGGCTTCTAAATTAGCCATAGTTGCACTAAAAATCACCAAACACAACGCCACAAATTTCCCCGGCATTGTTGCACTGAAAATCTGCCCTGATTTTCTCAAATATGTTGCAAAACCCGAAAAGATAATTGCCGTATCGGGTACTAACGGCAAAACAACCGTCAGCAATATGATTAGTGATATATTAGAAGCCGACGGCAAAAAGGTAATGAACAACAGTACAGGCTCTAATATAAACACGGGTATAGTCACATCATTTATTTACGGAACAAGCGTCTTCGGTAAATGCAAGAAAGAAATCGCAGTTTTGGAAATTGACGAGCGTTCTGTTATCAGAATTTTCCCTTATGTTTATCCTGATTTAATGCTTGTTACCAACCTGACAAATGACTCGATTATGAGAAACGCTCATCCCGAATATATCAGAGATTTTCTGAATAAATACATCCCAAAAAGTACTAAAATGGTGCTTAATGCGGATGATTTAATCACAGCATCGGTTGCAAAAGAAAACGACAAAGTTTTCTTTGGTATCGATAAAATGGAAACCGATGTTACAAAATGTATAAATCTGCGTAGCGATTGTCAGATTTGCCCGAAATGTCACCACAAATTAGAATATGAATATTTAAGATATCATCATATCGGAAAAGCGTATTGCCCTTCCTGCTCTTTTACTGCCCCGTCATACGATTATGAAGGCAAAAATGTCAATCTTCAAGATATGACAATAGAGATAAAAGACAAAGAAGGCTGTGCTTTATACAGCCTTCCTAACGAAAGCGTATTTAACATCTACAACCTTGTGTCTGCAGTTGCTCTCTTGAGAGAAATGGGATATTCTCACGAAAGACTTCAAGTTCTCTTTTCAAAACTCGGTATTGTCAACACAAGATTTAATGAAATCAAAATCGGCAGTAATACCCTGATAAAACTTCTTACAAAAGAAAAGAACGCTCTTGCCTCTTCCCGTGTATTTGATTATATTCACACAATGCCGGGAGATAAAGAAATTATCTGGATGAACAGTTGCCAAGGGGATATAGAGAGTTGGTCTGAAAACACCTGTTGGCTTTATGACTGTGATGTAGAATTTTTAAACAATGACTCAATAAAGCATATTATTGTTTGCGGTCCGAGAAGATTTGACCACAAATTGCGACTGAAATTAGCGGGCGTACCCGATGACCGCATAACAATGGTAGAAAAAGAAGTCGACGCTCCGAAAAAACTTCGATGGCTCAAAGATGATTATATCTATGTTTTATACGGCACCGACTCTTTTGCCCTCGGTATGAAAGTCGCCGATATTGTCGAAGGGCTTATGCAAGAAAGGAAGGATGAAACAAATGGTTAAAGTTGAAGTATTATTTCCTGAAATTGCTAATTTGTCCGGCGACCTTCAAAATATAGATTATCTCAAACGATGCTCTGATGAAATCGAAGTTATTGAAGATAACTTAATCGACGAGCCGAAGTTTATATCGGAAAAACCCGACCTTATATATTTAGGCAACACTACCGAGTCGGGACAGGAAATTATCATTGAAAAATTAAGCAAATACAAAGAAAAACTTATCGAACTGATAAATGAAAATGTTTATTTTCTGGTCACGGGAAACGCCCTTGAAATTTTCGGCCGTGCTATTACCGACAATGACGGTAAAAACCTTAAGGGACTCGACTTTTTCCCGATTATCACAAAATGCGATATGCTCAACAGATACAATTCTTTGTATCTCGGAAATTTTGTCGATGATGAAAACGAAATCAAAATCGTAGGTTTCAAAAGTCAGTTCGGTCATTCATACTGGACTGACAAAGAAACTTCTGTATTTGACAAAAAATGCGGTTATGTTTTCGATACAATTAAAGGTGCAGGACTCAATCCCGATATCTCTTTTGAAGGTATCAGGAAAAACAACTTTTTGGCAACATATATTATCGGACCGATTTTGATACTAAATCCGCTTTTTACAAAATGGTTGCTTAAAGAAATCGGCGTAACTGAGCCGAAACTTTATCTTGAAGACGACATTATGATGGCATATAATGCAAGATTAACAGAGTACAGCGAGCCCGACAGAAACTTTATTTATCACTAAATTTTAAAGATTATTCTTAACGGAGGTGTGGCATGGAAAATAAAAAAATAAGACAACCGTTTACAACACAATCGGTTATGTCCTACAGAACCGAACTTTTCGGCGTTGCCGCTTTGATGATTATTTTCTATCATCTTGCCATTTGGGCAAGTGTCCCGGGCAATAATTTTTTACCACCGAGCATTCATCAGGCAATTTCACTTACATTAAATCAAGGATTAGTCGGTGTTGATGTTTTTCTCTTCCTTTCCGCTATTGGCTTATATTCTTCAATGAGCCATAACGATATCGGAACATTTTACAAAAACCGCATAGTAAGAGTTGTCGTCCCTTGGCTCGTTATCACCATACCGGCATTTATTTTCTTTGACTTTTTCTATGCAAAAACAGGTGTAGTAAGTTTTATCCTTGATACTCTTACAATAAACTATTGGATTACTCCCGATGCTTCTGCTCCTTGGTATGTTCCCGCAATCCTTATACTGTACGCAATTTTTCCCCTGCTCTACAAGGCGGACAAATCGACAAAGCACATAGTAACAACCGTACTTATTATCCTACTTGTTGCTCTCAATATACTGTTAACCGTATATAGTTCAACCTTTTACGATAACTATAATATCGTTATTTCTCGTCTTCCCGTATTTCTTCTCGGTATTCTTGTTGCACAGTATATGCTGGACGGTCACAGGATAAAATGGCCCTTTATGCTGATTGTCTTTATTGTAACCGTGGTTATTCTTGCTTTAAGATTTAAGGTTGAACTCTACACTCACGCAGGCAGAATGACAGGAAGTATACTTGCAATAGGCATAATATTCCTCTACGCCTTTATCAGGCACTACAATGTTCTTCGGTATTTGGGCAAGCTCTTCGGCTTTATCGGAAAAATTTCGCTCGAGGTTTACCTTGTTCAATGGATAATATTCGCAGTAATAAGGTCATATGACTTGTGGGGTGTACTCCACAGATACTGGTGGTATCTCATTATTCCAATAGCGTCTGTTTTGATTGCAAAACTGATTTCACTTTTGATTTCGGCAGTAAAATCAGCAATAACAAACAGCAAAAGTAAAAAACAAATAACTGCATAAAATAAATCCCGATGGAGTTCCATCGGGATTTTCTTATTTTACAGTTACTTTTATCGTTTCTTTTGCCGTTTTGTTCAAGGCGTCTTTTACATAATAGGTAAGGTAATATGTGCCTTTTTTATCGGGGAAAACATTCTGGTACATCTCTATTTTATCGGTAATATCGTTTTTGCAGGTGTCGGTTGCTGTTATGTTTTCGAGAGGTTTAAACTCGTCGCCCTTATTTATCACGATATCTTTTGCCCCGCTTATCTTCGGCTCATTTTTGAGCAAGGGGTTATTTTCATCGGGGTCTGTCGGGTCCCAACCGATACTCTCGTCAATTTTTATACTTGAGGGTGTACCCAAAGCATCAAATTTTTCGTCCTTGTCGATAACTTCGACCTGTGTATCAAGCGGGCAGTTGTCGTATATCCACTTTGCATCGCTGACAGAAAGCCTTACGCAACCTTGTGAAGCGTTGGTGGAAAGTTTGTTGTATTCCTCGGTTTCCAAATCGTCAGCCGACGCTGTATAATACGGAACGGAGTGGAACAGGTATTCGTTGTTAAATCCCGATACATACTGACCAAAACAATCACCGAAAAGTTCGTGCCAACGCTCTTTGAAATAGATAGAGAAAGTTCCTGTCGGAGTGATGTCGCTTCCACCCGCACCACAGGAAGATACCATAGCGCGCACGGGTACAAGGTACTCACCTTTTTCGTCGTAGGTATACACGGTGGTGACATTAGTTCTGCGATTTACGGTTATTCTGTAAAGTCCGTTTTCACCGTTTTCTTTGTTCTTTTCTATTATGGAAAGGTTTGCAGTAATCGCAGAAGTAATTTCAGTCGGGACTGCGGATTTTTCAGCCGATACGGTAAATTCACAGGTTCCTTCAAAGCCCAAACCCTTCGCACTAACAGAAGCGACACCCTCTTTTACAGCGTCAATTCTGCCACCGCTGTCAACACGGATAATATCTTCATTTGACGAAACAAAATCAAGTTGTTTCACATCGACATCATCGGCAAATTCAAGTTTTCGAATATCGCCGACGGCAACATCACATTTTGAAGTTTCGCCGTTTTTCATTTCGCAGCCGATAAGTTCTTCCGTTTTATCCGACAAAATAAATCGCGGTACGGAAAGTTGCCGAAAAGCCCAAAATCCGCCAAAGAATATTACTGCTACGGCAAGAAAAATCGCAACGGCTATTATTATATTTTTCCTTTTGTTTTCTTTCTGTCGCCTGTTACGGCGAATAACTTTCATTGGTTTCATATTTACATTATATATTCTTTTTTGGAATTTTGCAAGTCTATTTTTATCCTGTTGAATTGGTAAAATTTATATGGTATACTTTTTTTGGTGAAATTATGAAGAAAACTATGCTCCTTTGCAATTTTGCAAAAAGATGTAATTCCTGCCAACTTAATAATCTTTCCTACGAAGAACAACTGCTTTTCAAAGAGAAAAAGTGCAAAACACATCTTCATTCTATCTGCAAAGTATCACCTATTATCTCTATGAATGAGCCTTTTTCCTATCGCAACAAGGCACAAGTCTGCGTAAAAATCGAAAAAGACAAGTCCTATTCCTACGGGATGTATAAATCCACAACAAAAAGCATTACCAAAATTGACTGTTGCCGACTGCACACAAAATCTGCAAATGAAATCATAGCAAAAGTCGTAAAACTTCTGAAAAGTTTTAAGGTTATCCCCTACGATTTTCATATGAAAAAAGGATATCTTAAATCCATTACGGTAAGAGAGGGCTTTAGTTCGGGCGAGATTATGCTCATCCTTTCGGGGAACAGTGAAACTTTCCCCGCAAAAAGTACATTCATATCCGCATTGCAAAAAAACTGTCCCGAAATCACAACGGCGGTAGTCACCCAAAACGATATGGAAGACAAAATCAATGTCGGAAAAACAGTACAGGTGCTTTTCGGCAAAGGCTATATTGAGGACACGCTTCTAAAAAAACGCTTTATCATTTCACCCGAATCTTTTTATCAGATAAACCCGAAACAAACCGAAAAACTCTACAAAACAGCAATCGACTTTGCAAATATAAAAGAAGGCTCCGTTATCCTCGACGCATACTGCGGTATCGGTACAATCGGCATTATCGCAAGCGAAAAAGCACAAAAAGTTTACGCCGTTGAGAAAAACGAAAAAGCAATCGAAAACGCAGAGCAAAACGCAAAACTAAACGGAATAGAAAACATTGAATTTTTCTGTGACGACGCCAAAAACTTTGCAAAGAAAATCATAGATGAAAATATAAAAATCGACACCGTTTTCATCGACCCGCCGAGGTCGGGCTGCTCAAAAGAGTTTCTCTTTTCTTTGTGCGAAATCAATGCAGAAAAAATCGTCTATGTTTCCTGCAATGTTGAAACACAGGCAAGGGACTTACGCTATTTAATAAAAGCAGGCTACAAAGCAGAAAAATGTACCCCCGTCGATATGTTCCCGCATACTAACCATGTCGAAACGGTGGTATTACTAACAAAATCCGAATGAAGGAGAAATTATTATGATGTCTTGTTTATGCGTAGCACTCGGAGGTGCTATCGGCTCACTGCTTAGATACCTTATCGGGCTGATTAAAATTGAAGAGTCAATCGTCTTCCCGTACAAAACTTTGGCTATCAATATTATCGGTTCTTTTCTGATAGGTATTGTTGTTGCCCTGACAATGAAAAAGGTGGATTTAAACCCGGATTTGGTGCTGTTTTTCAAGGTCGGCATTTGCGGAGGATTTACAACATTTTCGACATTCGCCCTCGATAGCGTAAATCTCTTTCAAAGCGGAAAAATACTGATATCCTTACTGTACATAATTTTAAGCGTAACCCTTTCCGTTTGTGCAATCTTCCTCGCACAAAAAATCGTGTAAAAAATTTAGAGGTGATATTATGAAAGCAAGTGAAATTCAAAAACAAAGGATAAGAGAAATCGAAGAACAGGCGGATTTACTTGTATCAAAATGCGAGATAATGTTTGTATCTTCCGTAAGCGGAAACGGATATCCCCGAACCTGCTGTGTCAACAAACTGTGCGACAAGGGTTTCAGAGATGTTTATTTTGTGACTTCAAAAAGAAGCGAAAAGCAGGGAAAAGCAAAGCATTTTGAAGATAACACAAAAGCAAGCGTTTGTTTTCAAAATGAAGGGGACTCTTTGACCTTGGTGGGCGAAGTGGAGTTTATAACGGACAAAGATGAAATGAAACTTTTGTGGAACGAAAATGACAGAAACTTTTTCAAAAAGGGTATAGAAGACCCGAAAATCCGATTTATCCATTTTCATACCCTTGAGGCAACTTTTTGGATTGGGCAGAAATTTCGAACGGTAAAGTACAAATAATATGCAAAAATCGAGAGGCTTTTTATGCAGATAAAAAATATCGACAACCAAAAGAATTTTGACTTTGGCAATACATCAAATGACTATGCAAAATTCAGAGATATTTACCCGCAAGAGTTTTACGATATAATCTTGTCAAGAGGGCTTTGTAAAGACGGTCAAAATGTCCTTGATGTCGGTACGGGTACAGGCGTAATCCCACTTAATATGTGCAAATATAACGCAAAATGGACAGGTATCGACATAAGTGAAAATCAAATAAACGAGGCAAAAAACCTCGCAAAAACATCGGGCTTCGATATAAACTTTTTTGTATCTCCGGCAGAGAAAATCGACTTTCCCGAAAACTCCTTCGATGTAATTACCGCCTGCCAGTGTATTCCTTACTTTAACCATAAAGAAACAGCACCTTTGTTTGCAAAAATCCTCAAAAAAGGCGGAAGTTTTCTTATCCTCTATATGGGCTTTTTGCCTTATGAAGACAAACTTATAGACGCATCCGAAAAACTGGTACTAAAATATAATCCCGACTGGAGCGGTTACGGCGACACAAAAAATCCAATAAGAATTCCCGACGAATACAAAGAGTTTTTTGACATTATATATACCGATGAATTTGATGTGAAAGTCGAATTTACAAAAGACTCTTGGCACGGAAGGATGAGGTCTTGCAGAGGTGTCGGAGCATCTATGACAAAAGATGTTTTAGACCTTTGGGATAAAGAACACAAAAAGATGCTTAAAGAAAATTTCCCTGAAAAATTCTTTGTTTCTCACTACATCGCTATTGCACAGTTAAGGGTAAAGAAATGACTGTTGACAAACATAGTTTGATGTTGTAGATTTATAGCAGAAAACGGAGGTAATATTATGAGCGAAAATTACGATAACAACAATTTTGAAAATAATCCGCAAAATCCCCAACAACAGTATAATCAGCCGTATGGACAAAATCC
>JAZLJE010000119.1:0-1021 GCA_045617705.1 Ruminococcus sp. | reverse complement strand
AAAAAGTTTTTAAGCAGTTTGTCGATAAACTCAAGGGCGACTACGACTATGTTCTTATTGATTCTCCCGCGGGAACGGGTACGGGCTTTGATATTGCAAGTTACCCGTGTGAGAGTGCGATTATCGTTGTAAACGCCGAGCCGATTTCCATTCGCGGTGGACAAACCATAAGGCGAAAACTTCTTGATTTGGGAATTGAGGATATAAGACTTCTCATCAACCGCTTTGACAAAGAGCGCTTCTATATGATGGGGCTGTACTCTGACCTTGACGAAGTTATTGATGCCGTAGGGTGCAGGCTTATCGGTGTTGTTCCCGAAGATGACCGTATCAACGCTTTGTCACAAAGAGGATATATCGGTCTTCATTGGTCGCCGTGCGAGGTTGTTTTTGACAGCATTGTCTGTCGTGTCGAAGGATATGACGTACCTTTGCTTATTGAGTAAGGTTTTTTAATATTAATTTTGGATTTTTTGAAAATGGAGGTAGTGTATGAACATCGCTCTTATTGCACATGACGAAAAGAAAGAACTGATGGTGCAATTTTGTATTGCTTACTGCGGTATTTTAAGCAGAAACAAAATCTGTGCTACCGGTACAACGGGTAAGATGGTTTCCGAGGCTACGGGACTTGAAATTCAAAAGTTCCTCGGAGGCTCACAGGGCGGCGACCAGCAGATTGCCGCACGCATTGCCTGCAACGAGATTGATATGCTCATCTTTTTCAGAGACCCCTTAACACCGAAACCCCACGAGCCCAACGATATGAATCTTCTGCGACTTTGCGATATGCACAACATTCCCGTTGCCACAAATATAGCGACTGCCGAGGTGCTTATCCACGGTCTTGAACGCGGTGACCTCGATTGGAGAAATATCTTAAAATGAAAAACAAACTTCCGAAGTTTTTAGAGATTTCGGGTATCATTCTCGCAATAGCGGTTATTGCGGTTTTTGTTACCCTCGCCGTAAAAGAACTTATTCTTTACGCGGTTTGTGTTTTGGTACTCGGCTTTATGGG